>WGAH01000288.1 GCA_015489145.1 Deltaproteobacteria bacterium | reverse complement strand
GTGAGAAGCCGGCGGCGAAGCGCGACGGTGGGAAGGGCTGCGCGACTGGGCCCGTCGCGGTCGGAGGTCGCCGGGGACACGGTGCATCGCGACGGCACCACCGGCCACGGGTCCGGCACGGGGTGCCCGTGATGCGCGGGTCGAACATGCTGGTGGTGATGGTCCTGCCGGTGGCCTGCGGGCCGGACGAATCGCCGTCCGGGCGGCGGCCCGGCGACGGCACCGACGCGAGTTGTTGAAAGAATCGGGACAACGGCGCGAACATCGGCCCGTTCACCATCGCCGCCGGCGGGGAGATCCCGGGATGGTGAGTCCTCGGCGCCGGGGGCGCCGGCCTCCGGCCGTCCTGCTCATCCCTGCCGGGCCGCCTCCAGCCAGGCGACGACGGCGCGGGCCTCGTCGAGGTCGTCGGTGGCGGCGAGGACCGCCCGCAGGCGGCCGTCGGCGTCCAGCACGGGGCGGTCGTCGAGGTGGCCGTGCTCGGCGAGCCAGGCGCGGAGCTGGGCGAGGCTGCTGTCGCGGAAGCGCGGCAGCTCCTTGCGCTCGATGGCGGCGCAGAGGGCGGCGGCGTCGCCCCCGTACCGCCGGGCCAGCGCGTCGGCCCGGTCGAGGAAGGTGGCCGAGACGGCGCCGCTCGCCTCCAGCGCGGCGCGGTCCACCGGTCGGCCGCGACCCTGCCGCCAGGCGTCGACCCAGGCGCGGGCGGCGGCGATGCGCGCCTTCAGCCGGCGTCGCAGCTCCGGGTGGGGAAGGGCGCGCTCGGCGGCGGCCGGGTCGGCGAGGAGGCCTTCGAGCTGCCCGAGGGTGCGGACGCGCCAGCGGTCGAGGAGGTCGTGGGCGGCGCTCAGCTCGCGCGCATCGCCGCGCAGCAGGTGGAAGACGTGGATCGCGCCGGCATCCTCGGCGGGGCGCACCGCTGGCACGCCGATGCGGGCGGCCCATTCCTCGGGGCTCAGCCCGTCGGGGGACGGCACCGGGGGCGGCCCGACCACCGCGAGGTCGGGAGGCTCGGGGCCGGCGCCGAAGCGCACGGCGGCGAGGTCGATCACCCGCGGTTCGCGGCCGGTGGCGCGCGCCCAGAGGGCGGCGTCGGTGCGGCGGGCGGTGAGGACGAGCACCTGCCGGCCGTCGGCGGCGAGGGCCTCGAGCGCCCGGGCGATGGCGAAGAAGCGCTCCTCGTCGGCGTTGGCGAGGGCCTCGTCGAGCACCAGGGGCAGGGGCTCGCGCTCGTGGTCCTCGATCCAGGCCAGGCGGATCGCCAGGGCGAGTTGGGCGCGGGTGCCGCTCGACAGGGTGGCGAGGGAACGGTGCGCCCCGGTGGCGGCCTCGACGGCCTCGAGGGCCTCGCCGCCGAGGTGGAGGTCCCAGGCGTGGCGGGTGAAGGCGCGGAAGCGGGCGCGGGCGCGGCCGGCGAGGCGGGGCTCGTGCTCGGCGCGGTGCTCGGCCTCCACCGCGTCGAGGAGGAAACGCGCCGCCTCGGCGTCCAGCGCTTCCTCCCGGTGGGCCTCGAGGGCGGCGAGGGCCTCGGCCTCGGCGGCGCGGGCGGCTTCGAGGGCCCGGTCGCGGCCGGCGCGGTCGAGGGCCTGCCGGATGCGGGCGATCTCGGCGACGAGGGCTTCCCGGCGGGCGTCGGCCCCGGCGGCGCGCTCCGCCTCGGCGGCGAGGGTCGCGGCGGCTTCCTCGTCGCCGTCGGCAGCGCGGCGGGCCAGGGCGAGGAGGTCGTCGGGAAGCCCGTCCTGGAGGGTCTGTACCCGCTGGCGGGCGGCCCGCTCGGCTTCCCGGGCGGCGCGGTGCTCCGGGAGGCGGTCGAGGCGGGCGCGAAGCTCGGCCGGCTCGGCGGCGCCGGCGGCGGCGAGCAGGGCGCGGCGGTCCCCCTGGAGGCGGGCGCGCTCCCCGCGCAGGCGGGCGGCGGCGCGGGCGGCTTCCTCGGCCTCGGCGGCGGCGTCGCGGGCGTGCTCGGCGCGGCGGGCGAGGTCGTCGAGGGCGGCGGCCAGGGCCGGCGGGTCGGGCGAGGCCGCGACCGCGTGTTCGGCGAGGAACGCGGCGACGGCGCGCAGCTCCCGGTCGCGCTCGGCCTCGGCGGCGGAGCGGCGCTCGGCGGCGGCGGCGCGGTTGGCTTCTGCCTCGTCCCAGGCGGCGGCCAGGCGGAGGAAGCGGTCGAGGGCCGCCAGGGCGCGGTCGGGGGCGAAACCGACGCGCGCGGCCAGGGCGTCGCGTTCCGCCTCCAGGCCGGCGAGTCGGCCGGCGGCGGCTTCGAGGCGGCGGCGGTCCTCCTCGGCGGCGCGGGCGCGGGCCTCCCGGTCGCGGAGGGCAGCGCGGGCGGCCTCGAGCTCGGCCAGGCGCTCGGCGACGGCGGCGGTCGACCAGGCGGCCGGCGGCGCGAGGCGCGAGCGGGCGAAGCGGCGGCGAGCGGCCCGGCCGGCGAGGGCCCCCGCGACCATGGCGGCGACCAGGGCGGCGAGGGCGATGCCGGCGGCGATGCCGGCGCCCTGTGCGGCGGCGGCGATGCTGGCGAGGAGCAGCCCGGCGAGGGCGAGGCCCAGGGGGAGCCGGGCCGGCCGGGCGGCGCCCCACGCGCGCAGGGCGGCGGCGGCCGCGTCGAGGGCCCGGGCCTCGGCCGGGTCGGGGGGCTCCGGGGCGTGTTCGAGGCGGGCCTCGATTTCGGCCGCGCGGAGGCGGGCGGCCTCGAGGTCGCGGAGCAGCGCCTCGGCCTCGGCCACCGTGTCCGGGCGCAGGTCCGGCCGCCGGTCCCCGCCCCCGAGGTCGGCGGCGGCCCGGTCGCGGCGGGCGGCGGCGGCGGCCTCGGCCTCGGCGTGGTGGGTTGCGGCCTCCGCGGCGCGGCGGGCGGTTTCGAGGCGCCGCCGCGCCTCGTCGAGGGCGCGGGGCTCCGGGGGTGTTCCGGGAAAGGCCGCGGCGCGGGCGCGGGCCTGGTCGGCGCGGGCCTCGGCCCCGCGGATCGCCTCGTCGATCTCGGCGATGCGGGCGTCGAGCCGGTCGAGGCGCTCCGCCTCGTCGCCGCGCAGGGCCTCCATCCCGGGGGGGAAGTCCTCCAGGGCGCGCGTGGCGCCGGCGTGATCGCGCAGCGCCTCCGCGAGCTGCCGGGCGCGCTCGACCGGGGCGCGGCGGGCGGCGTCGCGGCGGGCGGCCTCGAGGGCCTCGTCCAGCTCGGCGAGCCGCGCCTCGTCGGCGGCCAGGGCGCGCACCGCCGCGGCGGCTTTTCGCACCTCGCGCCGGGCTTCGGCCAACGCCCGCGCGTGCTTGCGCCCCCGCGATGGCGGCGCGAAGGCCTCGCGCAGGGCGGCGAAGTCGAAGCCGCCGGCCAGCGCCCGGCGAAGCTCGGCGGCGAAGCGGCGCTCGACGGGGCCCGCGGCGTCGAGCAGGGCGTCGAGCCCGACGAGCCAGGCGTCGAGGAGGTCGGCGTCGGGCAGGGG
>WGAH01000287.1 GCA_015489145.1 Deltaproteobacteria bacterium | reverse complement strand
GATCCGCCGCGCACCGTCGTCCTCGTCGACGGCACCTGGCGGCAGGCCCGGCGCATGGCCCGGCGCATCGAGGGGGTGCGCGACCTGCCCCGGTTCATCCTCCGGCCCTCCCCGCGGACGGTGGAGCGCCTGCGCGAGCCCCCGGCGCCCTGGGCGATGGCCACCGTCGAGGCGATCGCCCGCACCCTGGAGCACTACGGCGAGGCCGAGGCCGCCGAGGCCCTCGACGCGCTCTTCGCCGAGTTCGTCCGCCGGGGGCGGCTCCAGCGGGGCCTGCCGGCGCGCCCCCCGCCGGAGCCGGGGTAGCCTTGGGCGATGGCCCGCTTCCTCCTCGACCCGACCGTCGCCTTCCTCAACCACGGCAGCTTCGGCGCCACCCCCGCCGAGGTCCTCGACGCCCAGGACCGCTGGCGGCGGGAGCTGGAGCGGGAGCCGGTGGACTTCCTCGCCCGCCGCCTCCCGGAGCTGCTGGCGGCGGCCCGGGACCGCGCCGCCCGCTTCGTCGGCGTGGACCCGTCCGCCCCCGAGACCGACGGCGAGGTCGTCCTCACGGACAATTCCACCACCGGGATCGCCGCGATCCTCGGCTCCCTCGACGCCCGCCCCGGCGACGAGTGGCTCACCACCGACCACCGCTACGACGCGGTTCGCAAGGCCCTCGACGCCGCCGCCGCCCGCGCCGGGGCCACCGTGCGCGAGGTGGCGCTTCCCTGGCCCGTCCCCGGCCCCGAGGCCGTGGTGGAGGCGGTCGTCGCCGCCCTCGGCCCGCGCACCCGCCTGCTCGTCCTCGACCAGGTCACCTCGCCCACCGCGCTGGTGCTGCCCGTCGCGGCCATCGCCCGGGCGGCGCGGGAGCGCGGCGCGGCGGTACTCGTGGACGGCGCCCACGCCCCCGGGATGCTCGACCTCGCCGTGCCGCGCCTCGGGGCCGACTGGTGGGTGGGCAACCTGCACAAGTGGGCCTGCGCCCCGAAGGGCACGGCGCTGCTGTGGGCGGCGCCCCACCGTCGGGCCGCCCTGCACCACCCGGTGGTGAGCCACGGGCGCGGGCAGGGCATGGCCGCCGAGTTCCACTGGCCGGGCACCCGGGACCCGAGCGGCTGGCTCGCCGCGCCGGTCGCCCTCGACCTGCACGAGGCGATGGGCGGCGCCGCCCTGCGCCGGGCCCACCGCGACCTCGCCCTCCGGGCCCGCCGGCTGCTGGCCGAGGCCCTCGACGTCCCCCTGCCCTGCCCCGACGCGATGGTCGGGGCGATGGCGAGCCTGCCCCTCGACCACCCCGCCGCCGGGGCGAAGCCCCTGCAGGAGCGCCTGTTTCGCGAGCACCGCGTCGAGGTGGTCGTCCACCCCTGGCGCGGCCGGTCGATCCTGCGGGTCTCCGCCTTCGCGGCCTACAACCGCATCGAGGACTACGCCCGCCTCGCCCGGCTGCTGCCGCCCCTGCTCGCCGCGCCTGCCTGAAACCGACCCTCAGCGGCGCTCGTCGGCCTCGACGCGACCGTCGACCAGGCGCACGACCCGCCGCGCCGCGTCCATCACCTTGGGGTCGTGGGTCGCAAAGAGGAAGGTGGTACCGCGCTCCTCGTTGATGCGGCGCATGAGCGCGATCAGGGCGTGGCCCGTCTCGCTGTCGAGGTTGGCGGTGGGCTCGTCGGCCAGCACCAGCACCGGGTCGCCGACGATGGCGCGGGCGACCGCCACCCGCTGCTGCTGCCCGCCGGACAGCTCGTCGGGGCGGCGGTGCTCGAGGCCCTCGAGCCCCACGGCCGCCAGGGCCGCCATCGCCCGGCGGCGGCGCTCCCCGGCGTCGACCCCCCGGAGGCGCAGCACGAACTCGACGTTCTCGAAGGCGCTGAGCACCGGCAGCAGGTTGTAGGACTGGAAGACGAAGCCCAGGCGCTCCAGGCGCAGGTCGGCGCGCTGCCGGTCGCCGAGGGCCGACAGCCGGCGCCCCTCGATGCTCACCTCGCCGGCCGTCGGCTCGTCGAGGGCGCCGAGGAGGTTGAGCAGGGTGGTCTTGCCCGAGCCGGACGGCCCCATGAGCGCCGTGAACTCGCCGGGCTCGACGGCGAGGTCCACCCCGCGCAGGGCGCGGACGAGAACGGCGCCCTGCCGGTAGTCGCGGCGCAAGCCGGTGGCCTGGACGATCGGAGGGACGGGAGCCATGGGGGCCTCAGCGATGGTGGAGGGCCTCGACCGGCCGCAGGCGGGCGATGGTCCAGGCCGGGTAGAGGGAGGCCAGGGTGCAGAAGATCACGGCGCCGAGGGCGTACAGGCCCATGCGCGCCGGGTCGTAGCGGCCGCGGATCAGCAGGTCGAGGGTGTAGCCGCCGCTCTCGACGACCTGCCGACCGCCCATCCAGCGCGAGAAGTCGAGGCCATGGCGCACCATCGGCCAGGACAGGGCCGCGCCGAGGAGCACGCCCAGGGCGGCGCCGAGGAGGCCGATGGCCAGCCCCTCGAGCACGACCAGCCGGGCCAGCCGGCCCGGGCGCAGGCCCAGGGCGAGGAGCACCCCGAACTCGCGGGTGCGCTCCAGCACGCTCATCAGCAGGGTGTTGAGCACCCCGAAGGCGACGATGAGCCCGATGACGGCCATCATGATGTCGCCGCTCATGCGGTCG
Organism: Deltaproteobacteria bacterium; assembly: GCA_015489145.1. Taxonomy (GTDB): domain Bacteria; phylum Myxococcota_A; class UBA796; order UBA796; family UBA2385; genus S143-5. The sequence continues at coordinate 7,911 of WGAH01000287.1, read as the reverse complement.
ACCTCGATGATCGCGAACAGGCCGGCGAGGGCCTCGCGCCAGTGCAGCACGACCACGTCGTCCCGACCGGCCAGTTCGCCGCGCAGGGCCGCGACGGCGGCGTCCGCCTCGGCGGGATCGGGCAGGTGCAGCGCCACGAGGGTGGCGACGTCGCGATCCCCGACGAGGCCGCGGGCGGCGTCGAGGGGGGCGAAGGCGACGAAGCCGTCCATCTCGGCCCCGCCGGTGCGGAAGATGCCCCGCACCCGGAACAGGCGGCTCTCCATGTCGCCGGTGCCGAGCTGCGCCATGAGCACCACCTTGTCGCCGAGGCCCACGCCGAGGCTCTCGGCGAGCCCGGCGCCGACGAGGAGGGGCTCGCCGGCGGCCGCCGGGTCCACCTCTCCGAGCCAGGCCCCCTCGACCACCTTGTCGGGCAGGTCCCGGACGCGCGCCTCGGCGTCGGGATCGATCCCCTCGAGCTGCACCCCCACCGAGTTGGCCGTGGACATCGCCAGCGCCGGCAGCACGAGCCGGGGGGTCACCACCCCGTCGGGGAAGCGCCGGCGCATGGTGGCGGCCACGGCGTCGGCGTCCTCGACGAGCAGGGCCGGGTCCTCGTCCTCGCGGCGCTCGGGGCGCTCGACGACGACGTGCCCCGCCTGCGACTGCACCGCCGCGCGGATCATCGAGTCGTACTCGCCGCGCTGGAGGTTGACGGTGAACACCATCATCGCCAGGCCGAAGGCGACGGCGGCCAGGGTGAGCGCCGTGCGGCGGGCGTTGCGGCGCAGGTTGCGGAGGGCGATGCGAACCACCGCTCAGTCCTCCCGGATCGCGGTGACGGGCTGAAGGCGCGCCGCCCGCCAGGCGGGCCAGAGCGAGGCCAGGGCCGAGACGAGGAACACGCTGGCGACGGTCAGGAGGATCGGCCAGGCCCGCACCTCGCCCTTCCAGATCGGGTCGAGCATCACCCCCTCGAAGCTCAGGCCCTCGGCGCCGGCGCTGGAGTAGTCGACCCCCCAGGTCACGAGGTACCCGTCCGCGAGCCCGCCGAGGACGAGGCCGATCGCGGCGGCGATGCCGGCGAGGAACAGGCTCTCGACGACGATGAGCGCGACCAGTCGCCCGCGACGCAGGCCGATGGCCCGCAGCACGCCGAGCTCCCGCGTGCGCTCGAAGACCGACATCATCATCGTGTTGACCACCCCGAAGGCGGCCACCGAGAACACGATGAGGAGCATCACCCAGGCCGTCGCGTCGCGCATGGCGAACAGGCTGGCGGTCTCGGGGGAGACCTCCCACCAGGGGGCGACCTGCAGCGGGCCGAGCCCCGCCAGCTCGCGGCGAAGGCGCTCGACGGTCGCCTCGATGGCGTCGGGGTCCGCGGTCACCACGGTGATGCGGTGGGCGGCGTCGGGCAGGGCGAACAGCTCGCCGGCGTCGTCGATGTGCAGGTAGACGCCGGATCGGTCGACCCGCACGTCGCCGGTGCGAACCGTGCCCACCACGGTGTAGAGGTCGTTTCCGAGGCTGCCGTCGGCGGCCTGGGTGACGAGGACCAGCTCGCCGCCGAGCTCGAGGCCGAGGTCCCGGGCCAGGCCCTCGCCCACCACGGCCTCCCGGGCGGGCGCCTCGTCCAGGAAGCGCCCGGCGACCACCTGGTCGGGCAGCCGGCCCACGGCGCGCACCCGCGCCGGGTCGACGCCGAGGACCCGCGCGCCGGTGGACTTCTCGGCGCCGCCGGCCAGGACGTAGCCCGCGAGCTCGGGGCTGGCGGCGCGCACGCCCGGGTCGGCGTCGAGGACGGCGAGCAGCGCGGCGCGATCGCGCAGCGCGTCGTCGAGGTGCTCGCGGCCCGGGTAGTCCGGGTGGGTGACCTGCGCGTGGCCGAGGCGCTGCTCGACCAGCACCCGGAACATCTCGACGAACATGCCGTCGGAGAACGCCGTCATCGCCATGCACAGGGCGACGCCCACGGCCATGGCCACCGCCGCGATCGCCGACCGGCGGCGGTGCCGGCCGAGGTTCCGCCAGGCGACCGAGGCGTAGAATCCGGCTCCCGCGAGGCCCATGCGCGCCTCCTGCTCGCGGAGGCGCTAACCGACCGGGCCGGGAGGTGGCGTTACCGGGTGGAGGATTCCTCGACCGGGACGCTGTAGATCACCGCGTCGAGGTAGACGGTGGCGTTGCCGTGCACGTCGATGCACAGCCGGCCGGCGCCCGGGTCGGAGGGGGTCACCGTGAGGCGGGTGGCGGCGTACTGCCCCAGGGCGAGGTCGATGTCCTCGGTGCCCTCGGGGAGGAAGTCGCCGACCTGGAAGGAGGCCTCGCCGGCGGGGGTCCCACCCTCCTCGTAGCGCAGGGTGACCAGGCCGAGGTTCGCGGGCAGGTCGGCCGTCCCCCTGGCGACGGCGACCAGGGTGGCGGTGAGCGGCGCGCCGGCCGGCGCCATCGCCGCGACCTCCTCGGGCAGGTCGGCGCACCAGGCGGTGCCCACGCCGTCCTCCGGGGTCGCCACCCGGGCGGCGCCGCCGGAGTACTCGCGCAGGGAACGCGCGTCCTCGGCCGACAGGTCGGCGCCGAGGGCGCAGTCGGGCTCGCCCTCGCAGGCGCCCTCGACCTCCTGCCAGGCGATGGCCTGGCCGTCGAGGAAGTCGATCATCGCCTGCCCGGTGTAGCCCCACGGCGGGTACGAGCCCGTGGACTGGGTGTGGTAGTAGGTGCCGGGCGCCTCGTGGGCGAGGTCGTGGTGCCCGTGGCGCACGGAATCCGGGTAGGTGGCGTCCATCGCCGCGATCAGCAGCTCGGCGTGCTCGGGATCGTCGAGGCCGTCCAGGGAGTTCCACAGGGCGTAGAGCGGCGCGGTGAGCTTGCCCGAGGTGATGAGCGTCTCGGCCGAGTTGTCGGCGTAGCGCTCCCAGGCGTCGGTGGGGTTGCCCTCCTCGTCGTAGGGCGGGCCGCCGAAGACGTGCTCGAGGATCTCGTCGTCGGTGCCGAAGTGGTTGATCTCGTAGTAGGCGAACATCGAGGAGGGCGCCGAGTCCATGATCAGCGCGTCGAAGCCCCCGTCCCCCGCGTAGCGGGAGGCGGCGATGGCCGCGCCGGTGCCGCCCATCGATGTGCCCCAGCCGTAGATGCGCCCCGAGGGGGTGAAGCCGGCCCCGCCGGCCACGAGGAAGTCGAGGATCCGGCTGACGTGGTAGTAGCCGTAGTGACGCTCGGGGTCGACCGGGTCGTCGGGGCCGAGCCCCGTCCACATGTCGCACCAGTCGTTGCGGGGCACGACGACGGCCCAGCGGTGGCGCCGGGCGAGGGCGGTGGGCACGAACACGTCGGAGACCGCGCGGTGGGCGTTGTCCTTGATGCGCTCCTCGACGCAGGCGTAGGGCAGCTCGCCCGAGGAGTCGTCGCCGATCGCCCCGCCGTGGAACCACACGAGCATGTCCAGCGCCTCGTCCTCGCCGGTGGAATCCGGGGCCGGGCGCATGAGGAAGAAGGTGGGGACGTCGTCCTCGAACAGGCTGGCGTAGGGGTCCGGGGCGTCGGGGGAGAGCGTCCAGGTCTCGACGACGTAGCCCTCGTCGGCCCAGGTCTCGTCGTCGGTGGCCGAGAGCACGAAGGCCGGGGGCTCGACGACGCCGGTGTCGCCGGTGTCGGCGCCGCCGTCGGCGCCGCCGTCGGCGCTCCCCCCGTCGGCGCTCCCGCCGTCGGCGCTCCCGCCGTCGGCGCTCCCGCCGTCCGCCGCGCCCCCGTCCCCGGCCGCCGTGTCGTCGCCGGGGGGGACCCGCCGGCAGCCGAGCCCCATCGCGAGGAGGATGAACGGGAGGGTGGCAGGGCTCATCGCGTCTCCAGGCAGGTGCCCTCGGGGTCGTCGAGGCGGGCGCGAAGGAAGCTGCCCAGCTCGTCCGACCACCGCAGGTCGGCCTCGTAGGGGGTGAGGAAGCCGCAGGTCAGCTCGGCGGGAACGACGTCGTCGACGAGGGACGCCTCCGCGATGACCTGGGTGGCGTGATCCTCGGAGAAGGCGCCCGACCGCCCGGTGGGCTCGGCGTCGAGGAAGTCGACGGCGACGTGGCGCAGGGCCCCCTCCTTGGAGCAGTCCTCGAAGGTGTGGTTGAAGCAGCCCGAGTCGGTCAGCAGGAAGGTGCCGTCGTCGAGCATGTCGGCGTCGCGCAGGAAGCCGAAGCCCTCGCCGGGGCCGGCGGCGTCGAGGAGGTAGCGCGGCTCGCCGTCGACGAAGCGGGCGATGCCCACCGTGCCCCGGTGGTCCGCCTCGCCGTCCCAGGCCTCGAGGTCGGCGTGGGCGCCGTCGCCGTTGCCGTGGGCGTAGACGAGGTAGTCGGCCCCGTCGGCCCCCCGGGCCACGTCGGCGTTGTGGGCGCCCATCAACGTCGAGCCGTCCAGCGGGTAGCGGAAGACCTGCTCGGGCGGGTCGGCCACCGGCCGCGCCCAGGCGGTGATCCGCCCGTGGATCTCGGCGACGTCGGTGTTGAGGTGGTCGAGAAGCACGCGCTCCTCGCCGCCGATCTCGACGAGGTCCAGGTCGTTGGGGCCGCTCTCGTCCGTCCAGTCCTCCGAGGTGGTCGGGCCGATGACCTCCTCGACCACGCCGCAGGTGCTCGCCGGGTTCAGCGACACCTTCAGGGCCCGGGGGGGCTTGCCGGTGTCGGCGAGCCAGAGGGTGACCTTGTCGGGGGTCTCGGCGGCGATGACCGCGGCGTGGGTGGTCTGGAAGGTGCAGGCCCGCCAGTCCGGGCTGCCGGGGCGCCCCGGGGCCTCGCAGGGCGTCGTCTGGGCGCAGATGTCGGGGCGATCCGCGAAGTTCACGGTGAAGTCGAGGCTGTCGAGCGCCCAGTCCACCGTGTCGCCCCCCTCGCCGAGGCGCACGGCGGCGACGAAGGAGGGGATCTCGGGGGTGGAGCCGCCCTCGAGGGTGCTCACGCTGGCGACGATGAGCGCCCGGTCCTCGTCGGTGGCGGCGTCGCGCAGGGGCTCGGAGCCGAAGGCCACGCAGTCGAAGCCCTCGACGCAGTAGCTCGGAAAGAGGGCCCGGATGTCGAGGGTGTGGAGGATGTCGGCGGTGTCGAGGCGAATCCAGAGGAAGCGCTGGTTGGCGCCGTCGGCGACCAGCGCCACCGGCACGCCCCGATCGCCGGTGTCCACCCCGCCGCCGTCGCCGGAGCCGGCATCCCCCGAGCCGGCATCCCCGCCCGAATCCGGCGCGGAATCCGCCGCGCCGCCGTCGCCGGAGTCGGCGCCCGAGTCGCCGGGCGGGCGGACCCGGCAGCCCTGGCAACCCGCCTGCGAAAGCGCCAGGAGGATCGCCCCGAGGGAAAAGAGGACGGAAGACCGCATGCCCCCACTCTCACCCGGCCGGGTGCCGTCGGCCACCCCGGATCGCCGGCTCCTCAGGACCCGCCGGCGCGGGCCGCGTCGAGGGCGGCGCGGATCTCGGCCGGAGCGGCGGTGTCGTGGAGGTAGCTCAGCGGGCCGTAGCGGTCGGCGAGGTTGCGGAAGCGCCGCGGCTCGCTGTCGAAGTCGTAGGAGAAGACGACGGGCTGCGGCCAGCCCGCCTCGCGCAGGGCCGCAAGGACGTAGGCGCCCTGGTTGTTCTCGAGGAAGCGCCGCGCGCGTTCCCCGTCGCCGCCGAAGCGCGCGGCGAGCGCCCCGGCATCGCCGAGGAGGCGCTCGGCGCGGTCGAAGCGCATGTCGAGGAAGATCACCTCCACCGGCGGGCCGCCCTCGTCCCGGAGGCGGGCGAGGAGGTCGAGGGCCTCCGGCCCGTCGCCGGCCCGCAGGAACTCGAAGCGGTCGCCGAGGAAGCGCCGCAGCCCCGTGACGTACTCGTCCCCGTCCTCGATCACCAGCACCCGCGCGCGCTCGCTCACGTCCTCGCCTCCTCTCCATCGTCCTCGCCCGGCTCGGCCCGGCCCAGGCGCACGACCACCGCCTTGGCCCAGGGCGGCGCCTCGGCCTCGACGCTGATGCTGCCCTCGTGGCGCCCGACCAGCTCGGCGACCAGCCCGAGGCCGCGGCCGATGCCGCGCTCGTGGATCATCTCGGTGGTGAGCCGCCCCGGCGCGTCGTCCCGCACGCGGATCGCGACGTGCTCGAGGCCGGTGATCGGGTCGAGCTCCTCGCGCACCGCCACCCCCACCCGCGGCGCCGCGCCGCCCGGCCGGGGGGCCGTCCAGGCGTTGCGGAGCAGGTTGGCGAGGATGTCGTCAAGGTCGCCGGCCAGGGCCCGCACCGGCACCGGCCCCGGCAGGTCGAGGTCGAGGGGCGGCAGGGCGAGCCCGGCCAGGCCCGGCTCGGCCCGCACCCGGGCGTCCACGGCGGCGATGCGGGCGGCGTCGAGGCGGGTGGTGCCCAGCTCGCGCACCCAGCGCCCGAGGGCCCGGTAGCCCCGGTCGTTGAGGATGACCGACAGGGCCCGCAGCTCGGCGGAGGTCGCCGGCCCGGCCCGCCACGGCCGGCGCAGGTCGCCCTCGAGGCGGCGCAGGCGGCGCATCGCCCGCCACATGGGCGCGAGGTCCGGGTCGCGGCGCTTGAGGTCGAGGCGCAGCCCGTGGCGCCGCCCGAGGCGGGCGATCGCCGCCAGGTCGGCCTCGAAGCGGTCGATGATGCCGCTCTCGCCGGGCTCCCCGTAGAGGCGCACCGCCGCGAAGGCGACGGCGTGCTGGTCGCCGTGGTCGAGGGCGTGGGCCACCTCGTCGAGCAGCGTCGTGTTGTGCTTGAGCACCTCGTGGCGGATCGCGCTCAGCAGGCGCGCGAGGTCGCGGCTGGCCTCCGGGGCGCGCTCGGCCAGGTCGGCGAGGGTGGCGCCGGTGCGGCGGCGCCAGGCCCAGGCGAGGAGCCCGAGGGCCAGGCCGCCGAGGCCCGCCCCGGCGCCGATCCGCACCGCCCGCAGGCGCCGGTCGACGAGGGCGGCGAGGCGCAGGGCGGGGTCGCGGGACAGGCCGCCGGTGGAGGCGGCGAAGTAGGCGTCGAGGTCGCGCCGGGCCGCGCGCCAGCGCCCCGCCTCCCAGTCGAGCACCGCCAGCTCGTACCAGGCGTCGACCGCCCCGCCCCGGGCCGCCTCGGCGAACAGCCGGCGGGCCTCGTCGAGCCTCCCCTCCCCGCGCCGCAGCTCGCCGAGGGCCAGGCGCACCTGCGGCTGTCCCGGCTCCAGGGACAGGGACCGCTCCCAGGTCCGGGCCGCCTCGTCGGCGCGTCCCTCCCGCAGGAGGATGGCCGCGTGCATGTTGACCGCCGCCGTCCAGTCCGGCGCCGCCGCCAGCACCGCCGCCAGCTCCTCCCGGGCCCGGTCCACCTCGCCGCGGTCGAGGTAGACCCGCGCCACCCGGTAGCCCTCCACCGCCGCCGCCGGCACCCCCTCCGGCGCCGTCGCCGTCGGGGGCAGCTCCGGGGGCTCGGGGGGCTCGCGGGTGAGCTCGGCGATCCGCTCCCGGGCCTCCTCGGCGAAGGGGCCGTCGGGCTCGGCGTCGAGGACGGCGCGAAAGGCGTCCAGGGCCTCGTCGAAGCGCCCCATCTCCCGCCGGACCTCCGCGAGGCGCAGGCGAAGCTCCACCCAGCCCGGGCGCAGGGCGAGGGCGCGCTCCAGCTCCTCGGCGGCCTCGCGGTGGCGCCGCCCGCCGTAGCGCCGGGCCAGCAGCAGGCCGAGGCGGGCGTGCCAGGCGGGCTCGTCGGGCTCCAGGGCGGCGGCCAGGGCGTAGGCCCGCTCGGCGCCGGCCACGTCGCCGGTGCGGTCGAGGAGGTCGCCGAGGGCGGCCCGCGCCTCCGCCGAGCGCGGGGCCCGGGCGACCACCGCGCGCAGCGCGTCGACGGCGTCGTCGAGGTCGCCCCGCGCCGCCTCGCGCCGGGCCGCCTCCACCGCCGCCCGGTCGGCGGGACCGAGAGCCTGGGCCCCGCCCACCGCCATCGCCCGGG
>WGAH01000286.1 GCA_015489145.1 Deltaproteobacteria bacterium | reverse complement strand
GTGCTCGGCGGCCCGTTCTTCCTCTGGCTGCTGCGGCGGGGCGGCTACGCCTTCGGGGAGGCCGCGTGAGCGCGCTCCTGCGGGTGCGGGGGCTGCGCGTCCGCCGGGGCGATCGCGAGGAGCGCCGAGGTCTTGCCGCTGCCGTTGGGACCGAGCAGGGCCGCCACCCGCCCCGGCGGCAGCTCGAGGTCGAGGCCGCGCACCACCTCGCGACCGCCCCGGCGGACGCGCAGCCCCCGCACCCGCAGGAGCGCGCTCACGCGGCCTCCCCGAAGGCGTAGCCGCCCCGCCGCAGCAGCCAGAGGAAGAACGGGCCGCCGAGCACGGCGGTCAGCACCCCGGTGGGGATCTCCCGCGGCGCGAAGGCCGCCCGCGCCGCCGTGTCGGACCAGAGCAACAGCCCCGCGCCGAGGAGCGCCGTGCGGCTCACGAGGCCCCGGTGCGTCGCGCCGCCGAGGAGCCGCCCGAAGTGCGGCGCCGCCAGGCCGACGAAGGCCAGGGGGCCGCCGAGGGCCACCGTCACCCCCGTGAGCACCGAGCCGAGCCCCAGGAGAAGCGCCCGGGTGCGCGGCACGTCCACGCCGAGGGAGGCCGCGGTGATCTCGCCGAGGAGCAGCCGGTCGAGGTCGCCGGCCCGCGCCCTCAGCACCGCCCAGCCCGCGAGCGCGGCGGCGGCGGCCAGGCCGATGGCGGGCCAGCGCACCCCGCCGAGGCCGCCGGTGAGCCAGTAGAGGGCGGCGCGCACGTTGCGGGTGTCCGGCGCCACCTGCACGAGGAAGGTCGCCGCGGCCCCGGCGGTGGCCGACACGGCGATGCCGGCGAGGAGAAGCCGGGTGGGCGGGTAGAGCCCGTCGGGGCCCCGCGCGACGCCCGCGACGAGCAGCGCCGTGAGCAGCGCCCCGGCCGCCGCCGCCACGGGCACGGGGAAGGCGGGCAGGACGAGGATCGCCGCCACCGCCCCGAGCGCCGCCCCGCCGGACATGCCCAGCACGAAGGGGTCGGCGAGGGCGTTTCGGAGGAGGGCCTGCATGGACAGCCCGGCGAGACCGAGCCCCGCGCCTCCGACCAGCGCCCCGAACACGCGGGGAAGCCGCAGGCCGAGCACCGCCGGGTCCAGGCCGGCCGGACCGATGGCGAGCGCCGCCGCCGCGCTGAAGGCCAGGGGCAGGAGGAACCTCACGGCGCGATCCCCTCCCGCACCCGCGCCAGGGCCGGCGCGAGCACCGCCGGGGCCTCCAGGGTGCGCGGCCCCTCCAGGGCCAGCGCGAGGGGGAGCACCACGGTCGGCACCGGGCCGAGGCGCTCGGCCACCGTCGCGAGCTTGGCCTCCGCGCCCCCCTCGGCGGCGTAGTCGTCCACGACCACCAGGGCCGGGTGGGCGGCGAGGACCGACTCCCAGGACACGTGCGCCCAGTCCTGGTCGAGGTCGCCGAAGACGTTGCGCCCCCCGATGCGCGCGAGAATCTCGGTGAGGGGGGCCCGACCGCCCATCGTGAAGGGCGGCTCGCAGCAGTCGTAGACGAAGACCGGCACCGGCTCCCCCGCCGGCGCCTCGGCCGGCAGCCGGGCCTGCAGGGTCGCGAGGTAGGGCTCGGTCGGCGCGTCGATGGCGGCCCCGACCTCGCGAATCGCCGTCCACAACCCGTCGAGGCCCGCCGGGTCGATCCAGAGGCTGTTCGGCCAGTTCGCCAGCTCGGGCTGGTGGGCGGGTACGTCCTCGGTGCCGAGGACCACGGTGGGCTGGAGAGCTGCCAGGGCCTCCGCCGAGACCGGGGCCGGCAGGCGCGGCAGCCCCTCCACCGCCGCGAGGGCCTCGGGCGAGAGGAATTCCGGCTCCATGACCGCGACCAGCTCGTCGGCCCGGCCGAGCCCGACGACGATCTCGGTGGTGGTGTCGTGGAGGCTCACGATGCGGCGTCCCGCGGGCGCCGGCGCGCCGCGGCAGGCCAGCAGCACGGCGAACGCCGCCATATTCACGGCGTAACGCCCGCTCACGCGACACCCTTGCGCTCGGAGGCGTCCGGGACGGCGCCGACCGTCGGCCGCCAGGCGAGGGTGGCGGCCAGGGCGGCGACCCGGCCGACCACCACCGTCGCCGGGGGCTCCACCCCGGAGGCGCGGGCCTCGCGGGCGATGGTGGCGAGGGTGCCGGTCACGACGCGCTGGTGGACGGTGGCCGCCCTGGAGATCACGGCGGCGGGCGTGTCCGCGGGCCGCCCCGCCGCCAGGAGCCGCGCGGCGATGGCCTCCAGGCGACCCAGGCCCATGAGCACGACCAGGGTGTGGTCCGAGGCCGCGAGGTCGTTCCACGCCACGGGACCGCGGCCGGTGGCGGCGTCGTGGCCGGTCACGAAGGTCACGGCCCCGGACAGCTCCCGGTGGGTGACGGGAATGCCGGCGCAGGCCGGCGCCGCCACCGCCGAGGTGACGCCGGGCACCAGCTCGTAGGGGATGCCCGCGCCGCGCAGGGCGGCCATCTCCTCCGCGCCCCGCCCGAACACGAGGGGATCGCCCCCCTTGAGCCGCACCACCACCCGTCCGCGCCGCGCGTGGTCGACGAGCAGCGCGGCGATGCGCTCCTGCCGGGCCTTGTGGCGCCCCGCCCGCTTGCCGACGTCGATGCGCTCGGCTCCTTCGGGGAGCAGCTCCAGGATGGCCTCGCTCACCAGCGCGTCGTGGAGCACCACCTCGGCGGCCCCGATCACCTCCCAGGCCCGGAGCGTCAGCATTCCCGGATCGCCGGGGCCGGCCCCGACCAGGTAGACCCGGCCGCCCGAGGGGCGCGGGCCGACGCGCGGCGGACGGCGGTCCATCAGGCCTCCCCCGGGAACAGCTCGTGAATGTGGAGGTGCGTCTCGTCGAGGTCGCGGTAGAAGGCGGCCAGGTGGTCGCGGATGCGCTCCAGGCCGCGCTGGGCCGCCCGCACCTGCACGAGCAGCGCCCGGTGGTAGCCCTGGGCCGGGTCGTCGGCGGCCATGCGGGCGATGCGGGTCTCGAGATCGAGGGCGGCGGCGTCGAGGGCGCGCTGGGCCGCCGCGAGGTCGCGCGCCTCGGCGAGCGCCTTCATCGGGCCGTCCTCCACCCCGGCGGCGGCGAGGTCGGCGAGCTCGTGGGCGCGCTCGTGGTCGGGACGGTCGCCGAGGAGCGCGTGGATGCTCAGGCGCAGGGCGGCGATTTCGGGACAGGACATGCTCTCTCCTCCAGGGGTGTCAGCCGAGGACCTGGTCGATGAGGGCGCCCACCGGACGGTCGCCCAGCAGGTGCTCCTCCAGGATGGTTTCCGCGTGAGCCGGCGTTACGCCTCGATACCAGACGCCGTCGGGGTACACCGCGACCGCCGGCCCCTCCCCGCAGCGCCCCAGGCACAGGGCCCGGGTGGTCTGCACCGCGCGGTCCTTGCCGGCCCGACGCAGGCCCTGCCGGAGCCGGTCGAGCACCTCGAGGCTGCCGCGGTCGGCGCAGTCGCGGTTCACGCACACGAGGACGTGGCGGTCCGGCGCGGCGTGGCCGTGGGCCTCGGCCGCCTCCGGGGGCACGGCGAGGTGGGCCGCCGCCTTGCGCCGGGCCTGCTTCCCGCCGACTTCGCGGGTGTAGCCCGGCAGCGGGGTGCGGTACTTGCACACGTCGCAGGCGTGCTCGTCGTCGCCGGAAAGCGCCGCCTCGGCCCGACGCAGCAGGGTCGCCTCGATGGCCGGGTGGACGCCGATGGGCGCCGCCACGGCGAGTTCGAGGCGCGGGTAGAGCCGGGCGACGTCGGCGGCCTGCCGCGCCACCCGGTCGACGAGCACCCCCGGGTAGAGCAGGAAGGGCATCACCACCACCTGCCTGGGGCGGCGGGCGGCGAGCGCGTGCAGGGCGGTGGGCAGGTCGGGCTCGGTCACGCCGACGTAGCCGACCTCGACCGCCAGGAGCCCGCTGCGCTCCCACACGAGGCGGGCGAGGCGGTGGACCTGGGCGTTCGCGTCGGGGTCCGAGCAGCCCCGCCCGAGCAGGAGCGCGGCGACGTCGCGATCCTCGACCGGGGGCAGCCCCGCGCGGGCGGCGGCGAGCCCCTCGCGGAGGGCGGCGACGATGGGGCCGTCGATGCCGATGGGCCGGGCCGCCGCGACCTTCACGCCCGGGTGCTCCCGGCGGGCGCGGTCGGCGATGGCGGGAAGGTCGTTCTTGGCGTGGCCGGCCGCGAGGAGCACCGCCGGCACCAGGGCCACCTCCCGGGCGCCCCCCGCCACCGCGGCGGCCACCGCCTCGAGCACCGTCGGCCGCGCCAGCTCGATGAAACCCGCGTGGACGGGCAGGCCGGCGTGGGCCGCGAGCCGGCGGCCCAGCGCCTGCACGGCGGCGTTCCCCTCGGCACGGCGGGATCCGTGTCCCACCAGCACGATGGCGCGGCTCACGGCGTCACCTCGGCGCAGGCGGCGACGAAGGCGGCCGCCATGGCCGGGCGGCTCCCCCAGTGGGCGTGGACGTAGCTCGCCAGGGTGCGGCCTCGCAGGAAGCCGCCGCTTCCCTCGCCCCGGCGGCCGGTCCAGCCCCAGGCCCGGGGCAGGCCGCCGTCGTCGACCAGGGTGGAGTAGTGGAATTCATGGCCGCGGAAGCGGATGCCCGCGGGACCGAAGGGCGTGTCGAGGCGCGCGGTGACCTCCCGGTAGCCCAGCGCGCGCAGGCGGGGCTCCATGCGGGTCCGCAGGGGCAGCGCCCCCACCATCGGCCAGCGCCGCCCGTCGCCGTCCTCCAGCGACTCCCCGAGGAACATGAGGCCGCCGCACTCGCCGTAGACCGGCCGCCCCGAGGCGGCGAATTCCCGCAGCTCGCGGCGGAGGTCCGCGCGTTCCGCCAGCTCCGCGGCGTGCTCCTCGGGGTAGCCGCCGCCCAGGATCACGCCGTCCAGCCCACCCGGCAGCGGGTCGGCCAGGGGCGAGAAGGGCACCAGCTCGGCGCCGGCCTCGGCCAGCATCTCGAGGTTGTCCGGGTAGTAGAAGTGAAAGGCGTCGTCGCGAGCGAGGCCGATGCGCGCCGACGCCACCCGCTCCGCCCGCCTCGGCGCGTGCGCGGGCGGCCGGGCGGTGCGCGCCAGGCCCAGGAGCCCGTCGAGGTCGACGTGCTCCCGCGCCCAGGCGGCCAGGTCCCGCCGCCAGCTCGCCCGGGCCTCCGGCGTGCGGGTGGCCGGGCTCAGGCGCGCGGCGTGCAGGCCCAGGTGGCGCGAGGGCAGGAACAGGTCCCGCTGCTTCGGCAGGCCCCCGAGCACCCGCGGCGCGGGCCCGAGGGCGTGGCGCACCGCCGCCTCGAGGATGGCGGTGTGGCCCGCCGATCCCACCCGGTTGAACAGCACCCCCTCCACCCGGGTGTCCGGGTCGTGGCCGACGAAGCCTCCGACCACGGCCGCCGCCGACCGCGCCATCCCCGCCGCATCCACCACCAGGAGCACCGGCGCCCCGAGGACGCGGGCCACCTCGGCGGTGGACCCTTCGAGGGAGGTGGGGTCCCGGCCGTCGTAGAGCCCCATCACCCCTTCGACCAGGGCGATGTCGGGCGCCCCGGCGGTGCCCCGGACGTAGGCGTCGAGGACCCCCTCGCGGCCCGTCATCCAGGCGTCGAGGTTGCGCGATGGACGCCCGAGAACCGCCTCGTGAAAGGTCGGGTCGAGGTAGTCGGGACCGGCCTTGAACAGGCGCACGTCGAGGCCGCGCTCGGCCAGCGCCGCCGCCAGGGCGCAGGTGATCGTGGTCTTGCCCGAGCCCGAGCCGGTGCCGGCGACGACCAGGGTGGGAACGCCCATCAGAACTCCACGCCGGGCTGCGCGCGCACGCCCTGCCGGAAGGGGTGGCGCACCAGCCGCATCTCGGTCACGAGGTCGGCCGCCTCGACGAGCTCCGGCGGGGCCCGCCGGCCGGTGCAGCAGACGTGGACCTCGGGGTCGCGGGAGTCGAGGAGGTCGAGAAGCGCGGCGACCGGGAGGAAGCCCTTGGCGAGAACGACGTTGATCTCGTCCAGGACGAGCAGGTCCACCCCCGAGGCCAGGGCGGCGCGGGCCCGTTCGAGGCCCCAGGCCGCCAGCTCGCGCTGGCGCGCGTCGGAGCGCACCTCCCAGGTGAAGCCCTCGCCGGCGCGCTCGACGGTGATCTCGGGAATGCGCGCCAGGGCGGCCAGCTCGCCGGCTTCCCGGCTGCCCTTGATGAACTGCACGACGTGCACCGTCATGCCGTGGCCGGCGGCGCGGAGGGCCAGGCCCAGGGCGGCGGTGGTCTTGCCCTTGCCGTCGCCCGTGTGCACGAGCACCAGCCCCCGGCGCTCCCGGTGGGCGCGGTTCGGGCGGATCACGGGGCGGGGGCCGGTCATGGCCGCGCCTCCCCGGTGGGCGGGCGCGGCTCGCCGGCGATGCGGGCGACGGCCACCGTGACGTTGCCCCGCCGCTGCTTCTCGACGAGCAGCTCCCGCGCGCCGGCGGCGAGCAGGGCGGCCGGCTCGGCGACCCCGCGCACGCCGACGTAGCGGTACACGACCTCGGAGGGATTCGGGTACGGCGGCGCGGCGGCGATCGCCTCGGCGTCGTACCACCACAGCGGCAGGCCGCGCTCGGCGGCGAAGGCGAGCAGGCCCGCCTCGTCGGCCTTCTTCTCGAAGGTGGCGACGCGCGCCGCCGCGGCGGGGCTCAGGCCGGCATCGCGCAGGGCGCCGTCCACCTCGGCGGCGATCTCGGCGGCCCCGGTGCCCCGGTTGCAACCGACGCCGACCGCCAGCACCGGGGGGCGAATCCACAGCGTCGGCACGCCGGGTTCCGGGAGCAGCCGGTGGGTGACCGCGAAGGCCGCCTCGAAGCGGCCGAGTTCCGCCGGGTCGTCGACGGCGGTGGCGCCGCGCTCGGCGAACCAGGCCGGCGAACCCGCCGCGACCCCGGGCTCGACGTAGACCCCGACGGGCCGGCGGTCCACCAGCGCCCCGCTGACGAGCTTGAGGGGCGACCAGTCCTCCACCCGGGCCCCCAGGCGCCGGGCGAGCACGTCGGGGGCCAGGGCCCCGGTGACGTCGGTGCCCGTCGTGATCACCGGCACCGTCGCGGTGCGTTCGCCGATCACCCGGCACAGGGCGTTGGCGCCGCCGAGGTGACCGCTGCACAGGGCGACGGCGTAGCGGCCCCGGATGTCCACGACGATCACGCCCGGGTCGTGGAGCTTGCTGCGGACGTGGGGCGCGATGGCGCGGACGACGATGCCGGCGGCCATCACGAAGATCAGCGCCTCGTGGCGGGGCCACAGCTCGTCGACGAGGGGCTGCAGGCGCCGCGGGAAGCGCCGCCAGTCCGAAGGGGCCTCGGCGTCGTACTTCTCGGAGACGTAGACCGTGACCGTCCCGTCGAGGACCTCCGCGAGCTCGGCGGCCACCGCCATGCCGTCGCGGGTCAGCGTGATCAGCGCGACGTCGCGGGGCACCGGCTCGGCCGGCGGGGCGCCGGCGTGAGCCGCGTGAGTGCTCGTCGAACCTGCACTCACGGCGCCCCTCCCGGGCCGGTCTCGGGGGTGACGAGGGAACGCAGCGGTCGCTGCCCCTCCCGCACCTCCCCGCTGCCGAGGTCGTACTTGTTGGCGTAGCCCCGGGGGGTGATCATCCGGCCGGCGGCGAGGCGCGTGGTCGAGTTGCCGATGATCACCGTCGTCAACATGCCGATTTCCTGGGCCGGCAGCTCGCCCAGGGTGGTGAGCACCACCCGCTGCCGGGCCCGGTAGGCGCTCTTGACCACCGCCACCGGGGTGTCCGGGGACCGCCCGTGCTCGAGCAGGAGTTCCACCGTGCGGGGGAGCTGCCAGGTGCGCCGCTTGCTCTGCGGGTTGTAGAGGGCGATCACGAAGTCGCCGGCGGCGGCGGCGACCACCCGCCGCTCGATCACCGGCCAGGGCGTGAGGAGGTCGCTCAAGGAGATCGTGCAGAAGTCGTGGGTGAGCGGCGCGCCCACCAGGCTGGCGACGGCGTTCACGGCGCTCACGCCGGGGATCACCTCCACCGCCACCCGGGGGTCCGCCTCGCCCTGCCAGCCCTCCTCGACCAGCACCTCGAAGGTGGGACCGGCCATGCCGTAGACGCCGATGTCGCCGGAGCTCACCAGCGCGACCACCCGGCCGTCCAGGGCGCGCTCCCAGGCGAGGCGCACGCGGTCGAGCTCCTCGCTCATGCCCTTGCGGTGCACCTCCTTGCCGTCCAGCAGGTCCTCGATGAGCCGGATGTAGGTGCGGTAGCCGATCACCACGTCCGCCTCGGCGATGGCGGCCCGGGCGCGGAAGGTCAGGTGTTCCGGGGCGCCGGGGCCGAAACCGACCAGGAGGATGCGGCCGCGGGGGGTGGCGGGCGAAGC
>WGAH01000285.1 GCA_015489145.1 Deltaproteobacteria bacterium | reverse complement strand
GGCGGCGGCTCCACCGCGCTGGACGGCTACGGCACGATCACCGGCGACTGCGGCGTCCTCGACGACGAGGAGTGGAAGAGCGACACCCCCTGGCTCTACCGCGACGCCATCGACCTCGACGGCGAGCCCTCCACCGACGAGCTGTCCGAGGGCGGCCAGGAGATCTACGCCGACGGCAACCTCGGCGGCAGCTCGATCTGGTCCGAGATCTTCGCCTACGAGGTGCTCTACCGCTGCGAGCTGGCCGAGCTGCTCAAGACGGAGGGCGAGATCGTCTACGACACCGAGGGCGACAAGACCGACCTCCTCGTCGAGATCGACGGCCGCCGCGTCGGCGTGAGCGTCACCCGCGCCTACCACTACCCGCCGGACGAGCCCTACACCGAGGAGGAGGCGGCGGCCCTGCTCGACAAGAAGCTCAGCGGCGCCCTCGAGGCGGCCGAGAACGTCTCGGCCGAGGACGCCTGGACGCGCAACATCCTGCACGTCATCGCCTACGACGCGCAGTACGCCGACATGATCGAGAAGGCCTGGGCGGCGGCCGACCCGGCCGTGGCCGCCGACACGATCGTCTACGTCACCGTGAGCGACGGCGACGATTCCTTCCTCTATTGAGGCGTTCCTCTACGGACGCCGACGCGCGCTCCTTCACGACCCACCACGAGGCGACCGATGGCCGACGACACCCGGGACGGCGAGGGCTGGGAGGACCTGCGGCGACAGCTCCGGGAGGCGCTGCGCGGGCAGGGCCTCGGGGAGGACGCGGACCTCGAGGAGGCGATCGCCGAGGGCCTGCGCGAGGTCCTCGACGCGCTGGCCGGCGCCCTCGACGAGGAGGACGACGACGAGGCGCCCGCCCCGCCGCCGGTGACGGTGGTGGAGGGCGGCGGCGAGGCCGAGGGCCCGGCGCCGCGCCCGGACCTGCGCGTCGCCTCGGCCGAGGACGCCGAAGCGGAGGCCCCCGCCGAGGAGCCCGACGGGGACGGGGCCACGGACGAGCCGCCCACCGGCGAGGCGCCGATTCCCGTCATTCGCATCTCCCGGCGCGACGGCCGCTGGCAGGCCAGCGCGCTCGGCCGGGGCGCGGAGCGCCGGCGGCTCGCCCGGCGCGTGGGCCACGACGAGGGCCGCGTCGCCTGCCGCGAGCCCGGCGCCGGCCAGACGGTGTTCTTCGGCCCGGAGCCCCGCGCCTACCGCCTCGCCTGCGACGGGGGGCGCCTCCGGGTGGTGGTGGACGGCCAGGAGGTCGACACCCTCGCCGCCGGCCAGACGATGGACGTCGAGGGCCGCCGCGTCAGCGTCGCCGCCGCCGAGGCCCCGGCGACCGGCGCCTACCGCCGGCTCCCCCCGGCGTAGGCGCGCCGGCCGAAGGCGCGCCGACCGACCGCCGGCTCGGCCCCCGCCCGCGGGCTAGGAGGCAGCGGCGGCGGCCCGCCGCGGGGAGGTGCACGTGAAGACCGGTCCCACCTGGACGCTGGCGACCCTCAACCTCAACGGCCTGCGCTCGGCGGTCCGCAAGGGCTTCCACGACTGGCGCAAGCGCTCGCGGGCCGACGTGATCTGCCTGCAGGAGCTCCGCATGAACCGCGAGCAGGTCGCGGCGATGCCGGGCCACGCCCCGCCCCGGGGCTGGACGGTGGTGCAGGCCGACGCCGAGAAGAAGGGCTACGCCGGCACGGCGGTCTGGACCCGGCTGCCGGTGCGCGGCCACGCCGTCGGCTGCGGCATCGAGCGGGCCGACCGCGAGGGGCGCATGGTGCGCGTGGACCTCGACGAGGCCACGGTGGTGAGCCTCTACGTCCCCAGCGGCTCCTCGGGCCCCGAGCGGCAGGCCTGGAAGGAGGCGTTCCTCGAGCGCTTCCTCGACGTGTCCCGGGAGCTCCTCGAGCTGGGCCGGCCGGTGGCCCTGTGCGGCGACATCAACATCGCCCACCGCGAGATCGACATCCACAACCCGCGGGGCAACGCGAAGAACAGCGGCTTCCTCCCCCACGAGCGCGCCTGGGTGGACCGCCTGCTCGCCCAGGGCTGGGTCGACCTGTTCCGGCACCTGCACCCCGAGGCGCGGGAGTATTCCTGGTGGTCGAACCGCGGTCGCGCCCGGGAGCTCGACCGGGGCTGGCGCATCGACGCGATCCTCGTCACCCCCGACCTCGCCGAGCGCGCCGAGGACTGCTGGATCGTCGGGCGCACCCCGCGGCTCAGCGACCACGCGCCGGTGATGGCCCGCTTCCGGCGGTAGGGGCGCCTACCGCGCCGGCCGCACGAGGAGCATCGTGGTGAGGTGGGCGATGCCGCCGCCGTCGTCGCTGGTCACGGTGCCGTCCTCGCCCACGGTGGCGGTGCCGTCGAGGGTCCAGGCCTTGTCCTCGTTGGACAGGGTTCGGACCTCGAGCTGCTCGCCCGGGGTGAGGCCGTCGAGGCCGCTCACGGTGAAGGGGAAGGCGGGAGAGGCGGTGACGTCGAAGTCCCCGAGGTACCACATCGCCACGACCTCGCCGTCCAGCTCGTCGAAGGGCAGGCCCGCCGCGGACGGGTCCATCTGCCGGCTGGCGACGAACAGGTCGGTGGTGGGGGTGTAGGAGCCGACGGTCATCGCGTCGGGGTCGGCCTGGATCACCAGCCCGCCGTCGGCCGCGATCTCGGCGGCCGACGACAGGGCCTCGGAGGTGGCGAAGGTGGGGACCACGATGGGGTCGTCGAGGGTGCGCGCCTCGTCGGCCGGCACGACGACGAGGGCGTTGGGCGTGGCGTAGCCCAGGTCGCCGAGCACGACGGCCTGGAGGGTCTGGCCCACCGCCTCGACGTTCTCGTAGCTGAAGGCGCCGCTGCCGTCGGCGAGGACCGCCCGGCAGGAGTGGTAGCACAGCCGCACCTGCACGCCCTCGGCCGGCGAGCCGTCCTCCCACACCACCGTGCCGCTCACCGAGCCGGTGGCCTCCTCGCCGGTGTCGACATCGGTGTCGGTGTCGGTGTCGGTGTCGGTGTCCGCGTCGGCGTCGGTGTCGGCGTCGGTCTCGCTGGCGGTGTCGCGGGCGGTGTCGTCGGCGGTGGACTTGCCGCCGCAGGCGGGCAGGGCGAGGAGCGGGGCGAGGAGCCAGGGGCGCATGGGTCGTCTCCGGGAACGTGGGCCGGGCCCGGCGGGCCAGGGACAGGGGATGCCGCGGGGAGTCTATTCGTTTCCGCGGGCGGGGCCCTCCCTTGATGGGCCGGCTCGGCTCGGGATACCCTCGGGCGGCGTCGGCGCGAGGGGTGGATGGACGAGGAACGAGGAAGGTGGGCCGCCGAGATCCGGGAGCTTGCCCGCAAGGGGCAGCTCCTCGTGGTCGCGGCGCTGACCCCCGCGCCCGCGACCACTGACGGGGCGGAGACCGCCCGGTGGAAGGGCCTGCTCCTCGACGGCGTCGAGCGCTGCCAGAGAGTCCGCGGGGCCCAGAAGAGCTGGTGCCAGCGCCAGCGGGACGCCATCACCCAGGGCGACACCGATGAAATGGTCGGCGCCGCCGGGCGCGTGCGCAAGCGCTTGGGCGAGGGTGAGGTCGCGCGGTGGCTCGAGGAGTCCATCGGGGGCCTGGAGGTCGTCGACGACCGGCTGATCCGCGCCATCGCCGCGCTGGGCGCGCCCATCGCCACCACCAATTACGA
>WGAH01000284.1 GCA_015489145.1 Deltaproteobacteria bacterium | reverse complement strand
CCTCGACGAGGGGCGGGTGGCGGTGCGGGTGTTCCGCCGGGACGAGGGCGAGCTGGACGAGGCCTTCTTCGCCGACCGCCTCCGCGCGGCCCTCGACCGGCGGCGCCTGCCGCCCGACACGACCGCCTGGCGCCTGGCCCACGGCGAGAACGACGACCTTCCCGGCTTCCGCGTCGACGCCTGGGACGAGGTGCTCAGCGTGTCGGTGGACGCCCCGGGGCTGCGGCGCCACGCCCCGACCCTCGCCGCCGCCCTGCGCGCCCTCGGGCCGTGGCGCCAGGCCTGGCTCGTGGGGCGAACCCCGCCCGAGGGCGGCCCGCGCCCGGAGCCCGAGCCCCTGTTCGGACCGGCGGAGCGCCGGCCGGTGGTGGTGCGCGAGCGGGGCATGGCGATGGAGGTTCGCCCCTGGGAGGGGGCCGACGCCGGCCTGTACGCCGACATGCGGGACGTGCGCGCCTGGCTCGCGCCCCACTGGGGCGGCCGGAGCGTCCTCAACCTGTTCGCCTTCACCGGCGCCTTCAGCGTGGCCGCCGCGCTGGGCGGGGCGCGCGAGGTGACGACCTGCGACCTCGCCGCGCCGGTGCTGGCGCGGGCGCGGGCCAACTTCGCCCTCAACGGCCTCGACCCGGAGGCCCACGCCTTCGAGCGGGGCGACACCTTCGCCGTCCTCGACGCCCTGCGCCGCAAGGGGCGGCGTTTCGACGTGGTCGTCGCCGACCCGCCCAGCTTCTCGCGGGACCGCCGCGGCGGCGCCTGGTCGGTGGAGCGCGACCTCGGCCGCCTCGTCGCCGCCTGCCTCCGGGTGCTGGAGCCCGGGGGCTGGCTGGTGGTGGCGAGCAACCACGGCGGCCTGTCGCCGCGCGATTTCGGCCGGCAGGTGCGGCGCGGCGCGGCGCGGGCCGGGCGCGCCCTTCGCCTCCTGCACGAGGGCAGCACCCCCGTCGACTTCCCCGCCGCCCTCGACTTTCCCGAGGGGCGCTACCTCAAGTGCTGGGTCCTGGGAGCCTGAGGGTGTCGCCGCGGGCCCGGCTCAAGCGGGGGCGCCTGCCCGGGGCGGGCCCGGAGATCCCCGTCCTCGACGTGCGGGCCGCGCGGCCGGGGCCGACGGTGGCGGTGGTCGCCAACCTCCACGGCGACGAGTGCAACGGCGTCGGCGTGGTCCACCGCCTCGCCGACACCCTGCCCGACACCCTGCGGGCCGGCCGGGTCCTCCTGGTGCCCTCCCTCAACCCCGACGGCCTGCGCGAGCACAGCCGGCTCGTGCCCGGGGGCGGCGCCGACCCCAACCGGGTCTTTCCCGGCGATCCGGCCGGCGGCCTCGTCGCCCGCCACGCCGCCCGGGTCTGGCGGGAGCTGCGCCGCCTCGACGTCGCGCTGCTCGTCGACCTCCACACCGACACCGGCGGGGCGATTCCCTACGCGATCGTCGACCGGGCGGTGCGGGGGCCGGCCCCGGAGCGCCTGGCCGCGCGCTGCGAGGCGCTGGCGCGGGCCAGCGGGCTCACGGTGCTGCGCGAGTACCCGCCCGACCGCTACCTCCGCTTCGGCCTCGACCGCTCGCTGCCCGGGGCCCTGGTCAACGAGGCCGGGGTGCCGGCGGTGACCCTGGAGGTGGGGCCCCGCCGCCGGGTCGACCCGGCCTGGGTCGAGGTGGGGGTGGTGGCGACCCTCGGCGTCCTGTCGGCGGCCGGCGTCGTCGACCGCCCGGCCCCGGCCCACCCGACCCGGCGCGGCGGGGGGCCCTGGCGGCGCGAGAACGGGCCGCGCACGAGCCGGAGCGGGGTGCTCGAGCCGAGGGTGCTCCCCGGCGAGGTCGTGGCGCCCGGCACCGTCCTGGCCGAGGTGCGGAGCCTGGACGGGCGGGTCGAGGAGACCCTTCGCGCCAGCCGGGACGGCTTCGTCGTCGCCCTTCCCGAGCGGGCCCACGTCCCGGTGGGCCTGAGCGCGGCGACCCTGGCGGTGCGCGACGACTACGCCGGCTGGACGGCCGCGGGCGATTGAGCCGCGCCCCGGCGCGCTACAACAGGTGCCGCGGGTCCACGTCGATGCCCGTGCGGACCCCCCTGGGCGTCGGCCCGCGCAGGATGGGCCGGACCTCCCGCAGCCAGGCCCGGAACCGCCCGGTGTCGGTGCCCCGCAGCAACACCTGGAAGCGCCACCGCCCGACCAGGCGGCCGAGGGGCGCCGAGACGGGGCCGAGGACCTGGATCGTGCGCTCGCCC
This sequence comes from Deltaproteobacteria bacterium, assembly GCA_015489145.1. Classification (GTDB taxonomy): domain Bacteria; phylum Myxococcota_A; class UBA796; order UBA796; family UBA2385; genus S143-5. Next base: position 984 of record WGAH01000284.1, on the reverse strand, counting down.
TCGGGCACCGCCCCGCGCAGGCCGGCGGCGCGCTCGCCGGCGACCCTCCAGGCGGCGTCCCGGTCGGCTCCCTCGACGTGCAGCAGGACGAGGCGGGCGAAGGGGGGCTGGGCGAAGATGCGCCGCACCCGCGCCTCCTCGGTGTAGAAGGCGTCGGGGTCGCGCACGCCTTCCACCGCGACCCGGAAGACGAAGTGGTCCGGGTGGCGGGTCTGGACGAGCACCCGGCCGGGAACGTCGCCGCGACCGGCCCGCCCGGCGAGCTGGGTGACGAGGGCCCAGGTGCGCTCGGCGCTGCGGAAGTCGGGGAAGTTGAGCATGTGGTCGACGCCGACCACCGCGGCGAGCTGCACGTCCCGGAAGTCGTGGCCCTTGGCGACGAGCTGGGTGCCGACGAGGAGCCGGGCCTCGCCGTCCCGGAAGCGGCTCAGGAGGCGGTGGTGGGCGTGGCGGCCGGCGGTGGTGTCGGCGTCCATGCGGAGGACCCCGACCTCGGCGAAGCGCTCGGCGAGCTCCTCCTCGACCCGCTGGGTGCCCAGGCCCAGCTCGGCCAGCTCGCCGCCGCAGGCCGGGCAGGTCGGCTCGTAGGGCTGGTGGTAGCCGCAGTAGTGGCAGCGCAGGCGCCGCGCCCGGCGGTGCAGCACCAGCGCCACCCCGCAGCTCGGGCAGTGGAAGCCGGCGCCGCAGCCCGGGCACTCGACCACCGGCGCGAAGCCCCGGCGGTTCACCAGCACGATCGCCTTGCCCCCGGCGGCGAAGGTCTCGTCGAGGGCCTCGACGAGCTCGGCGCTCAGGTGGCTGTCGGCGGGCTGCCCGCGCAGGTCGACGAGGTCGATGGCCGGCACCGGCCGGGGGGTCGCCCGCCGGGGCAGGCGCAGCAGGCCGTAGCGCCCCTCCCGGGCGTTGCGCCAGGACTCGAGGCTCGGGGTGGCGGATCCGAGGACCACCGGGCAGCCGAGCTGCCGGCCGCGCACGACGGCGAGG
>WGAH01000283.1 GCA_015489145.1 Deltaproteobacteria bacterium | reverse complement strand
TGCTCCGAGGCGATGCGCCTTCCCATGCGATCGCAGTAGATGCTCGTGCGCTTGCGGTTGAAGTCGGCCTCCATGCCGTGGCCGATGGCCTCGTGCAGCAGGATGGCGCTGGGGCCGCGCGCGAGCACGACGGCGCGCGCATCGTGATGATCGTCCGCCCCGACGGCCGGCTGGTCCAGGACTGGCGGCCGATGACCCTCGCCTTCCTCCGCTGCACCGCCGAGCAGGGCGAGGTGCGCGAGACGGGCACCTACAACATCGCCGGGCGCGCCGGCCGCGAGCTCCTCGACGACGCCGCCCAGGAGCGCCTCGTCAGCGAGGCGGTGGCCCGCACCCTCTTCGCCCTGGACGCCGGCCCGCCGCCGGCGGGGGAGATGCCCGTCGTGCTCGCGCGCGGCCCCAGCGCCATCCTGCTGCACGAGGCCATCGGCCACGGCATGGAGGCCGACTTCAACCGCAAGCGCACGAGCATCTACTGCGATCGCATGGGAAGGCGCATCGCCTCGGAGCACGTCACCATCGTCGACGACGGCACCATCCCGCACAGCCGCGGCGCGATCAACGTCGACGACGAGGGCAACGAGGTCGAGCGCACCGTGCTCGTCGAGCGCGGCATCCTCCGGTCCTACCTCCACGACGAGATCTCCGCCCGCCACTACGGCGTGCGGCCCACCGGCTCGGGGCGACGGCAGGGCTTCCGCCACCCGCCCATCCCCCGGATGCGGGCGACGATCATGCTCGACGGCCCGCACGACCCGGAAGAGATCATCCGCTCGGTCAAGCGCGGCCTCTACTGCGAGAGCTTCGCCAACGGGCAGGTCCACATCGGCGGCGGCGACTTCTCGTTCTACATGCGCCAGGGCTGGCTCATCGAGGACGGGCGGCTGACCCGGCCGGTCAAGGACGCCAACATCATCGGCAACGGCCCCAAGGCCCTGGAGAAGGTCGACATGGTGGGCAACGACATGGTGATCGACGAGGGCGGCTGGACCTGCGGCAAGGACGGCCAGTCGGTGCCCGTGAGCCAGGGCATGCCCACCGTCCGGGTGGCGAGCCTGGTGGTGGGAGGTGTCGGATGAACCTCCGCGACACCGCCGCCCGCATCGTCGAGCTCGCCCGCAAGGCCGGGGCCGCCGAGGCCACCGCCTCCGTCGGCCGGGGCGAGTCCTCCTCCGTCACCCACCGCGACGGGCAGCTCGAGTCCTTCGAGGAGTCGCGCACGCTGACCGCCTCCATCGAGCTCCTCGTCGACGACCGCTACTCCACCCACGGCACCAGCGACCTGCGCCCCGAGGCCCTCGCGGAGTTCGTCGCCCGGGCGGTCGAGGCCACCCGCTTCCTCGAACCCGACCCGGATCGCCGCCTCCCCGACCGGGCGATGATGGGCACGATCCCGGCCGGCCCCCTCGACGCCTTCGACCCGGCGCGCGACGCGGTGCGCGGCGACGACCGCCGGGCCCTCGCCGCCGAGCTCGAAGCCGCCTGCCGCGACCGCGCCGGGGGCCTGGCGCTCCGCAGCGTCACCGCCTCGGTGTGGGACGGCGCCTCCGAGCGCGCGGTGGTCGCCTCCAACGGCTTCTCGATGAGCTGGGCCACCACCGGCTTCGGCCGCGCGGCCTCGGTGAGCGTCGAGGACGAGGACGGTCGCCTCCCCGAGGCCTACAACGCCTTCCAGGCCCGCCACCTCGGCGACCTGCCCGGCGTGGACTTCATCGTCGACGACGTGCTCGCCCGCGCCCGCGCCCGCCTCGGCAGCGGGCCGACCGCGAGCGGCCGCTACCCGATGATCCTCGAAAACCGCGTGGTCGGGCGCATTCTCGGCATGATCCTCGGCCCGATCTCCGGCACGGCGATCTACGAGCGCCGGAGCTGCCTCGCCGACCGCCTCGGCGAGCGCATCGCCGCCGAGGGGCTGTCCCTCGTCGACGACCCGACGATCCCCCGGGCCCTCGGCAGCCGGCCCTGCGACGGCGACGGCCTGCCCTCGCGTCGCCGGGCCATCCTCGACGAGGGGCGCCTCGCCTGCTTCCTCCTCGACGTCTACAACGCCCGCCGCCTCGGCCGCGAGCCGACGAGCGGCTCGGTGGGCAACCTCGTCGTGCCGGCGGGCCCGCGCGACCCCGCCGCCATCGCCGCCGAGCTCGACCGGGCGGTGCGGGTCGAGGGCTTCCTCGGCGGCAACGCCAACGCCGCCACCGGCGACTTCTCCTTCGGCATCACGGGCACCCTGCTCGAGCGCGGCCGGCCGGTGGCCGCCCTCGGCGAGATGAACGTGTCGGGCAACCTCCTCGACCTGCTGCCGCGCTTCCGCGAGGCCGCCTCCGACACCTGGACCTGGAGCGCCTGGCGCGCCCCCACCCTGCTGTTCGACGATGTCCAGTTCTCCGGCACCTGAGCGCCGCCCGCCCCGCTGGCTGATCCTGGCCCTGCTGGCCGGGAGCGGGGCGGCTCGGGGCGAGGCGCCCGCCGAGGAGGCCTCCCGCGAGGCGGCGACCGCGCCGGCCGTCGAGGCCGAATCCGTCGAGGCCGACGACCCCGACGCCACGATCACCGTGTGGGGGGAGGCCGAGATCGCCCGCCGGCGCGCCGCCCTGGAGCGGGACCTGCTGCAGAACGGCTACGAACCCGGCCGGCGAAAGGGCGACCGCACCGTCTACCGGGCGCGGCAGGCCTGGAAGCCGAGCGTGGTCGTCTACGACGACGGTTTCGTCGTGCTTCGCCGGGGGCCGGTGCGCTTCGGCGTGCCCGAGGGGGTCAACCCCTGGTGGAACCTGCTCTGTCCCCTCGCGCTGCCGATGTGCGTGCGCGTCGGCGGCCAGATCGTGAGCAAGCGCAAGCTCGACCCGGTCAAGGGCAAGGTCCTCGCCGAGACCCGCCCGGAGCTCCAGGCCTGGCAGGACGCCATCGTCGCCCGGGCCATGCAGGAGCGCCTCGACGAGGAGGTGCCCTCGATGCTCGACGCCGTGTGGCACGAGGGCCGCTCGCCGGAGGACGGGCGCTTCCTGCCCACCCCGGCCGAGCGCCGGAAGGCGATCCTCGATTTCTGGGCGGGCCGGGCCTGCAATCCCGAGGGCCAGGCGGTGCGCGACGTCGTGGAGCTCTACCTCTCCGAGGAGGTGCAGGGATCCGAGGCCCCGCTGCGCCCCGACGAGATCGCCGCCGCCGAGGCGGCGAACCCCTGCGGCGACCGCCTCGACCTCTGATCGCGCCGGCCCACCGGGGCTTGACGCGCCCGCCCCGCGACCATAAGGCGCCCGCGCATCGCAGCTTCCCCTGGAAGGAGCGGCCCCCGGCCCCTCCTTTTTTTGTTGCCCCCGTCGAGCCCATGGACTCCGCCGACCGTCACGCCCTCCGCCGCCGCATTCGCGCGCTCACCGAGCCCCTGGTGGAGCGCTGCGGCTGCGACCTCGTGGCCGTCGAGATCACCGGCGACCGCCAGGGCCCGATCCTGCGGCTGGTCATCGACCGGCCCGGCGGGGTGGACATCGACGACTGCACCCGCGTCACCCACGCCGTCTCGCCCGAGCTCGACGTGGAGGACCCCCTCGACGCGCCCTACCGCCTCGAGGTGTCGAGCCCCGGCATCGAGCGCCCGGTCGAGCGCCCCGAGGACTTCGCCCGCTTCGCCGGCTACCGGGCGCGGCTCCGCCTCGGCAAGCGCAAGCTCGCCGGGGTGCTCCGCGGCTGGGAGGACGGCGCGGTGCTGCTGGAGGTGGCCGGCGAGCTGCGGCGCCTCGACCCCTCCACCATCGATCGCGCCCACCTCGACCTCGACCTCGACGAGTACGAGGCGCTGGGGCGCGACGGCCTCCCCCCCGTTCCCGCAAGTTCCTCCGCCGGCAGCCCCGGCGCGTCTACCGGCCCCGCCGGGCCCCGTCCCGGCCCCGCCGAAGGAGATGGTGATGATCAGTGACCTCGCCCGACTCATCGACCTGGTGCACCGCGAGAAGAACATCCCCCGCGACGTGCTGATCGAGGTCCTCGAGAACGCGATGGTCTCCGCGGCCCGCAAGCGGTTCGGGCCCGAGCGCGAGCTGGAGGCGCAGTACAACGAGGACCTCGGGGAGGTCGAGCTGTTCGAGTTCCGCACCGTCGTCGAGGAGGTCGAAGACCCCGAGACCGAGATCAGCCTCGACGAGGCCCGCGCCACCTACCCGGACTGCGAGGTCGGCGACTCCCTCGGCCAGAAGATCCCCGTCGAGGATCTCGGCCGCATCGCCGCGCAGACCGCCAAGCAGGTCATCATCCAGAAGCTCCGCGACGCCGAGCGCGAGATGACCTTCAACGAGTTCAAGGACCGCAAGGGCGAGCTGATCACCGGCATCGTGCGGCGCTTCGAGAAGGGCAACATCATCGTCGACCTCGGCCGCGCCGAGGCGATCCTGCCCAAGCGCGAGCAGGTGCCCACCGAGACCTACCGCCAGGGCGACCGCATCCAGGCCTACGTCCTCGACATCACCCGGGCCAGCAAGTCGCCCCAGGTCGTGCTCTCGCGCACGCACCCGGGCCTGCTGATGAAGCTCTTCGAGCTCGAGGTGCCCGAGATCTACGAGGGCATCGTCCGCATCGAGGCCTGCGCCCGCGAGCCGGGGCACCGCGCCAAGATCGCCGTCTCCTCCGTCGACCGCGACGTCGACCCCGTCGGCGCCTGCGTCGGCCTCAAGGGCAGCCGCGTGCAGTCGGTCGTCCAGGAGCTGCGCGGCGAGGCCATCGACATCATCCCCTTCCACCCGGACCCGGCGCGCTTCATCGTCCACGCCATCGCCCCGGCCCAGGTCAGCCGCGTCTACATCGACGAGCTGAACCACTCGATGGAGCTCATCGTCCCCGACGACCAGCTCAGCAAGGCCATCGGCCGGCGCGGGCAGAACGTCCGCCTCGCCGCCCAGCTCACCGGCTGGCGCATCGACATCTACTCCGAGACCCGCCACGAGGAGATGGTCGAGCAGGCCCGCGCCGAGCTGAGCCGCATCGCCCGCCTCGACGAGGACGCGGTCGAGACGCTGATCCGCCACGGCTTCCGCAGCGCCCAGGAGCTGTTCGACGCCGAGCCCTACGAGGTGGCCGGCATCCTCGACATCGAGGAGGACGAGGCGGCCGCGATCATCGAGGACGCCGAAAAGGTGCTCGACGCCCTGATCCTGGAGGAGGCCGAGCGCCTTCGGGCCGCCCGCGAGCAGGCCGAGACGCCCGAGCCCGTCCAGGAGGAGGCGGAAGACGGGGCCGACGAGGAGGCGGCCGCCTCGGGTTCCGACGAGTCCGCCTGAGCCGCACCGGAACCGCCGGCGGGCGAACGCCCGCGCAGCCGCCCCCGGCGGAGGAGGGCCCATGCGCCGGGGACACCGACCCACGCGCACCTGCGTCGCCTGCCGCCGCCGGGGCGATCCGGTGA
>WGAH01000282.1 GCA_015489145.1 Deltaproteobacteria bacterium | reverse complement strand
CTCGTGGCCCAGGCGGTCGCAGTGCTCCCCCTCCTCCTCGAACCCTTCCGCCCAGGCCCCCCAGCCGCCGCTGCCGGGCCGGATCACCCGCACCTGCACCTGGAGCGCCTCGCCGAGTTCCGCCGCCCGCGCGTCCGGGTCCGCGGCGGCCTCGACCTCCCGGGCGATGTAGAGGGCGGTGTCCACCCGCTCGTCGGTGAGCTGGCCGATGAGCGGCCCGAGCACCGCGCCGCCGCTCACCGACCAGGCCGCCGCCAGCGTCAACGCCAGCAGCAGCGCGAGGCCGGCGAAGACCCGCAGCCGGAGGCTCACGCCTCGCCCTTGGGCACCAGGTAGCCCACGCCGCGCACCGTCTTGATGCGCCGCGGCTTGCGCGGGTCGTCGCCGAGCTTGCGGCGCAGGTGGCTGATGTGGGCGTCCACGGTGCGCTCGAAGGCGGCCCAGTCCTCGCCCCGGGCCACCTCCATCAGGCGCTCGCGCGGGATCACCCGCCCGGCCGCCGCCACCAGGGCCCGCAGGATCTCGAACTCCGTCGTCGTCAGGTCGAGGGGCCGGCCGTCCACGCTGGCCTCGTAGCGCGCCGGGTCGACCCGGATGCCCGCCGCCGCCAGCACCTCGCCCGCCGCCTCCCCGGCGGAGGCCCGGCGCAGCACCGCCCGGATGCGGGCGAGCAGCTCGCGGGGGTTGAAGGGCTTGGGGAGGTAGTCGTCGGCCCCCATCTCCAGGCCGACGATGCGGTCGGTGTCGTCGCCGCGCGCCGTCAGCATCACCACCGGCACCGCCGCGCCCCGGCGGATCTCGCGCAGCACCTCGAAGCCGTCCATGCCCGGCATCATCACGTCGAGCACCACGAGGTCCACGCCCCCGGCGGCGAGGCGTTCGAGACCGCGCGGCCCGTCGGGGGCGGTGAGCACCCGGTAGCCGCGCCCCCCGAGGTACTCGGCGAGGAGCGCGGCCAGCTCCGGGTCGTCGTCGATGACCAGGATGGTCTGCACGGCGGGGAGCCTACCAGCCGCCGCGCCCGTGGCGGCAGCCCTCGCCGTCCCAGCCGTAGCCCATGCCGCGCCCGCTCCAGCGCTCCTCGATGTGCTCGCGGAAGGCGGCGCGCTGCTCGGGGCTGAGGCTGTCGCGGAAGTCGAGGGCGAGGTCGGCCATCTGGTGCATGCTGCGCGTCATCTCGGCGGCCCGCTCCTCGATGCGCGCGTGGATCGCGTCGCGGTCCACGTCCTCGTCGGCGGCGAGCTCCATCAGCTCGTGCATGCGCTGGCCGCGGTGCTCCCACATGTCCCGGCGCAGCTCGCGCATCGCGTCGCGCAGGGCCGTCAGCTTGTCGCGCTGGGCGTCGTCGAGGTTCAGGTCGTCGGCCAGCGCCGCCATGCCCGCGCCGGGCCCCCAGGTCTCGCCGTCGTCGTCGACGTAGCCGTGGTGGCCGTAGCCGTGGTGGCCGTAGCCGCCGTGGTTCTGGCTGTCGGCGAGGGCGCCGGCGGTGAGGGTGGCGGTGGCGCCGAGGGCGGAAAAGCCCAGGGCGAGGGCGAGGGTGCGGAGCGTGCGCGCCATGATCGGTCCTCCTTCGGTCGTCCCGGCTCCCCCGGGTGGGGCGAGGCCTTCCTCCGACCTCGCACTCCAGGTGTAGGCCGCCCCTGTGGAGGCGCGGTGAACCGACTCCAGCGTAGTCCGGCGAATCGTGAAGGATTGTGAAGACCGCCCCCCCGGGGGCGATCAGGCGCGCACGGGCAGGCCGGCCAGGAAGCGGTGGAGCCAGCGGGCGGAGCCGCGCGGCCCCGCGACCAGGCAGCTCGCGCCGAGGCGGGTGAGGGCGCGGGCGCGCACCGCGTCGTGGGGCGGCGGGCCGCGGTCGTCGAAGCCGAGCAGCACCACGGTGGGCAGCCCGCGGCCGACGCGCCGGCGCACCGCCGCCTCGAGGGCCGCGTCCTCGCCGTCGTGCTGGAGGTCGGTCACCGCCAGGAGCGCGGCGGCGCCGCCGCTCTCGATGCCCGCGGCCACGTCCGTGCCCTCGCGCAGCTCGAGGTCGGCCAGGCCCGGCCCGGGCAGGTCGAGGAGCCCGCCGAGGTCCTCCACCCGCAGGTCGAAGCCCACGAGGCGCACCCGCAGCTCGGGGCGGCGGTGCAGGGCCACGGCCAGGGCCAGGCCCTGCACGAGGCTGCGCGCCAGCGGCGGCGAGCGGTCCAGCGCCACGACGACGCGGCGGTGGGTCACCTCCTCGGGCCCCAGCGCGCGCAACGCCCCGTCCACCTCCCGCTCCAGCTCGCGCAGGGCGGCCTCGAAGATCGCGGTGAAGGCGGCGACCCCGTGGGGCGGGGTCGGCGGCCGGTTCCCGCGCCGCAACCAGGAGGCGGCGAGGTCGAGGTCGGGCCGCAGCCGCCCGAGCACCTCCGGCCGGAGCATGGCGTCGGCGGCCGACCCCGAGGACGGCGAGGTCACCAGGTCCCGCTGCACCAGCGCGAAGGCGTCGGCGGAAAGCGCCCCCCGCAGGACGGCCAGGTGCCGGGCCAGGGCCGTCGGCGGCACGGCGCCGCGGCCGTAGACCGCCTCCAGGCCGGCGTCGAGGGCGGCGAGCTCGGCGGGAAGGGCCGTCGCCGGCACCAGGTGGGCCACCGCCGGCCCCAGGGCCAGCCGCCAGCGGCCGATGCGCGCCGCCGCCGCCGCGCCGAGCCCGGCCAGCGCCCCGCCGGGGAGCGCGAGATCCTCCGGCTCCCGCGGCGGCCGGCCCCGCCCCCGCGAGGCCGGGTCGAAGAAGCGGTCCGCCTCGTCGAGGTCGCTCGCCAGCGCCTCGTCGAGGTGGGCGATGCGGCCGTGGCGCACCTCCTCCCGCACCGCCTCCGGGTCGGGGGAACGCCCCCGCCACTCGTGAATCGCGGCGAGCGTCTCGAGCAGGTAGCGGCGCTCCGTGGCCCCGAGGCGCGCCGAGGCGTGGCGAAGGGCCGGCAGCCGCGCCAGGAAGCGGGACTCGTCGGCGTCGCCGATCACCCGGTCCAGCGCCCGCACCACCGGCCGGCTGCGCGAGAGGACCCGGAAGTTCGCCGCCAGGAAGCCGTCGAGGAAGCGCGCCGCCGCCCAGGGGTCCGGGCCCTCGAGGCGCTCGCAGAGGGCCGCCGTGACCTCGGCGTCGGCGAGGTGGCCGCCGAGGAACAGGAAGGCGCAGCAGGCGCCGGCGAGCGCCGGGTGGGTGCCTCGGCGGGCGAGGAGTCCGCGGGCGGCGGCCGCCCAGGCGGCGCGGTCGAGGCGGCTGCCGGGCTGGTCGACGAGGGCGTGGACGAGGCGCAGGGCCCGCCGCGCCGGCCGGACCGCGGCGTCGTCCCCGGGCCCGGCCCCGGCGAGCGCCGCCAGCACCCGGTCCTGGAGGCGCCCGAGGAGCGCCGCCAGGGCCTCGGCGTCGAGCCCCGGGCCGCGGAGGTCGGCCACCAGGACGAGGGCGGCGGCGAGGCTCTCGACGTCCGGGTCGCGGATCGACAGGCGATCCACCGCGTCGAGGGCCGCCGCCTCCCCCGCGACCAGCCCCGCCAGCGCCGCCTCGACCGCCACCGCCGCGGCGCTCCGGGTGCGCCGGCAGGCCTCCAGGCGCCGCCCCAGCCGGGCCAGCGCCAGCTCCTCCACCGACACCCCGTCGACCAGCGCCACCTCGGTCCACCCCGGCGCCGTCGGGCGCACCGCCCAGCGCTCGAAGCGCCGCCGGGTCACCACCGCCGGCGGCGTCCCCCGCGCGTCGAGGCCGGCCCGCCCGTCGGCCTGCACCTCCAGGGCGACGGCGGTGCAGCCGGCGACGCGCAGGCGGTGCAGCGCCGTCGACAGCCGCATGCCCTCGCGGGTCTCCCGGTCGAGGCGCAGCCCGTCGCGGTGCTCGCGGTCGAGCCCGAACCGCCGGGCCGTCGCCGCGATCTCGTCGGCGACCGGGTTGTCGCGCAGCATCACCCGGCCGATGCGCTCGCCCACCAGCACGGCGCGGGCGGCGCGCTCCGCCACCCCGGCGTCACCGGCCGCCAGCACCGCCCGCATCGCCCCGCGCACCTCCGCCAGCCCCGGGGCGCCGCCCCCCCGGTCCGCCGCCAGCCGCCGCGCGAGGGAGACGGCGGCGTCCAGGGCCTCCGGGTCCACGCG
>WGAH01000281.1 GCA_015489145.1 Deltaproteobacteria bacterium | reverse complement strand
CTCCGAGCGCGCCCGCCACCGCATGTACGAGCAGTGGCACCCCCTGGGCGTGGTCGGCGTGATCACCGCCTTCAACTTCCCCAACGCCGTGTGGGCCTGGAACGCCATGGTCGCGCTGGTCGCCGGCGACGCCGTGGTCTGGAAGCCCTCGAGCAAGGTGCCGCTGGTCGCCATCGCCACCCACCGCATCGTCAACGAGGTGCTGGCGAAGAACGGCTGGGAGGGCCTGCTCGGCCTGGCGATCGGCGGGCGCGACGCCGTGGGCGAGGCGATGCTCGCCGACGAGCGCATCCCGCTGGTCAGCGCCACCGGCTCGGTGGCCATGGGCCGGCGCGTCGCCGAGGTGGTCGGCCGTCGCCTCGGGCGCACCATCCTCGAGCTGGGCGGCAACAACGGCATCATCGTCGACGAGACCGCCGACCTCGACCTCGCCCTGCGCGGCATCCTCTTCGGCGCCGTCGGCACCGCCGGCCAGCGCTGCACCACCACCCGGCGGCTGTTCCTGCACCGCTCCATCGCCGCGGACTTCACCGCGCGGCTCAAGAGCGCCTACGAGCAGGTCCGCATCGGCGATCCCCTCGACCCGAACACCCTGATGGGCCCCCTCGTCGACGAGCGGGCCGTGCGCGACTTCGAGGCCGCGATGGCGGCGATTCGCGAGCAGGGCGGCGAGGTGGTCACCGGCGGCGAGGTGATCGACCGCCCGGGCAACTTCGTGCAGCCGACCATCGTCCGCGCCCGCCCCGACATGCCGATCTGCCAGCAGGAGACCTTCGCGCCGATCCTCTACGTCTTCGAGTACGACGACCTCGCCGACGCGATCCGCTGGCACAACGACGTGCCCCAGGGCCTCAGCAGCGCGATCTTCACCGACAGCTTCCGCCACGCCGAGCGCTTCCTGTCGCACGAGGGCAGCGACTGCGGCATCGCCAACGTCAACATCGGCACCAGCGGCGCCGAGATCGGCGGCGCCTTCGGCGGCGAGAAGGAGACCGGCGGCGGGCGCGAGGCCGGCAGCGACGCCTGGAAGGCCTACATGCGCCGCCAGACCTGCACCCTGAACTGGAGCCCCGAGCTGCCGCTGGCCCAGGGCGTCCAGTTCGACCTGTAGGTCGCGTGCCGGCCGGGCGCCGGGGCGGAGCCTTCGCCGAGACCCTGTGGTGGGTCACGGCGGGCTTCGTCCTGGCCTTCGCCGCCGCCTGGCACTGGATGCCCGACGTGGAGCGGGCGGTGCAGGGCGCCGTGCGCGACCTCGCCCGCCACGTCGACCTCGCGCCGTAGCGGGCCGCCGGGCCGCGGCGGCCGTCAGGGCTTCGTCGCCGGGGCCGGCTTCGGCGGGAGGCCGGCCGCCCTGGCCGCCTTCTTCTTCTCGATGAGCGCCTCGCGGAGCTGGAAGGCCCGGTCCTTGAGCTTCGTCGCCTCGTCCATGCGCCCCATGCGCTTGAGGATGTTCGCCTTGAGCAGCGTGACGTAGGGATCGTCCGGGGCGAGGCTCAGCGCCCGGTCCACGGTGGCCAGCGCCGCCTCGTGGCGGCCGAGGTCGAGCTCGCTCACCGCCTTGTCGTGGAGCAGCGCCACGTCGTCGGGCCGATCGGCCAGCAGGCGGTCCAGCTCGGCCAGGGCTCCGGCCTCGTCGTGCTTCTTGGCGAGGACCCGCGCCAGGAGCCGCCTCGCATCGGTGTTCTTGGGGTTCGACTCCAGCTCGCGGCGGGCCCACATCTCGGCGTCGTCCCAGCGCTCGACGGCGGCGGCCATCGCGCCGAGGCGCCAGGCCACGCCCGGCATGGGCTTGGGGGCGCGCATCGCCTGGCGGAGCAGGGGCTCGGCGCCCTTGTAGTCGCGCAGGTCGAAGTGGACGATGCCGAGCACCGCCGCCACCGGCCAGGCGTCCGGGTGGGCGGCGAGGAAGTCCTTGCCGAAGGCGTCGAGCTCGTCGGGGCGGCGCAGGTTGGCGAGGGAGCGGGCGATCACCTCGGCGGCGGCGACGCTGTCCGGATCGGCGGCCAGCGCGGCGCGCGCCTCGGCCAGCGCGCGCGCGTGGTCGCCCTTGCGCCCGGCGATGATCGCGTTGCTGAGCCGCACGCGGGCGTCGTCCGGGTTGCGGCGGGCGGCCTCGGCGAGCACGCGCTCGGCCTCGTCCACGCGGCCGTTGCGCGCCAGCAGGCGGGCGAGGCGGATGCGCGGCGCCACCAGGTCGGGCTCGGCCTTCGCCACCTCGCCGAGCAGCGCGATGGCCTTGTCGATCCTCCCGGCCCGAGCCTCGATGTCGGCCCGTTGCACCCTGGCGATGACCGGCTTCTTGGGCAGCGGGTCGGGCAGCGCGGCGAAGTCGACGTCCATGGGTTCCCCGACGACGTAGCCGAGGGCCTCGAGCTGGGCGAGGGCGGCCGGGTCGAGGGCGGCGGTGCGCTCGCCGGGGGGCGTGGCGCCGAGGGCGTCGATCTCGGCCGACAGCCGGGCCACGTCGTCGGGGCGGGCCTCGGCGAGGTTGGTCTTTTCGGCCGGGTCGGCGACCACGTCGTACAGCTCGGGAATCGGCTTGCGGATCAGCTTGAGGGCGCCGTCGAGGATGCCGACCTGCGGGGCGTAGCCGAAGCGCTCGGTGAGCTGGTAGCTCTCCATGTAGACCGGGTGCGGGTTTCCGGGCTGCACCCTCCCCGTGAGGTCGCCGGGAGCGTCGAAGCCGAGCAGGTGCATCGCGGTGGGGAGCACGTCGGTCAGGCCCACCGGCTGGTCGACCACCGCCGGCTCGATGCCGGGACCGGCGATGATGAGGGGGACGTGCTGGGTGGGCTCGTAGATGAACAGGCTGTGGGTGTATTCCGCGTGCTCGCCGTGGCCCTCGCCGTGGTCGCCCGCGACGATCCACACCGGGTCGCGCCCGTGCTCGGCGAGGGCCCCGGCCAGGCGCTCGAGCTGGTCGTCGATGTAGGCGAGCTCCCCGTCGTAGGGGTGCTCGGCGAACTCGGTGCGGTAGGGCTCGGGCGGCGCGTAGGGGTCGTGGGCGTCGTAGAGGTGCACCCAGAGGAACAGCGGCGCGTCGTCCGCGGCCGCATCCAGGATGCCGATGGCGTCGTCGACCACCTGCTCGGCGGGGCGCTCGGCGTGCCAGGAGTTGCCGGCGACCTCGGGGATGTCGTCGCGGTACCAGCGAAAGCCCTGGGCGAAGCCCCAGGCGCGGGTGGTGACGAAGGCGGCGACGGCGGCGCCGGCCTGGTAGCCCCGGTCGGCGAGGCGCTCGGCGAGGGTCTGGAAGGAGGCGTCGAGCACGGCGTCGCCGTTGGACCGGATGCCGTGCCGGTAGGGGTCGAGGCCCGTCATGATGCTGGCGTGGGCCGGGATCGTGAGGGGCAGCGGCGAGTGGGCCTGGGTGAAGCGCACGCCCCGGGCGGCGAGGGCGTCGATCCAGTCCGTGCGGGCGCCGGCGTGGCCGTAGCAGCCGAGGTGGTCGGCGCGGGTGGTGTCGAGGGTGACGAGGACGAGGTCCGGGTGCGGCTGTTCCGGCGGGGCGGCGAGCGGCGGCGGCTCGGCGGGACCCGAGGAGCAGGCCAGGGCGAGGATCAGGGCGATCACGGCGTTCTCTGGTCGATGGGGACGAGGAGTTCGAGGGGACCGTCCTCGGGGCGGGCCACGGCGGCGTAGCGGGTGGCGAGGTCGTCCATCCCGGCGGTGTCGCCGGCGTGACGGGCGGCGTACCAGGCGGTGGCGACGGCCTCCGGGAGCACGGGGTGAGCGTCGAGAAGGGCGGCCGCGCGAGCCGGCGCGTCGGGGCGGCCCCGGTCCAGGCCGATGCGCGCCAGGGTGGCCTCGCGGCAGGGGGCGTCGGCCTGGGAGCGGATCGTCACCGACAGCACCGCCCCGCCGCGGCCCGGTTCGCCGGCGCGGCGGCGGGCCTCGGCGAGGGTGCAGGCCATGTCGAGGTCGTCGCGCTCCTCCCGGAGCGCCGCGCGGGCGGTGTCCGCGGCGATGGCCGGCTCGTCGAGGAGCATCCAGGCCCGGGCCTCGAGCCAGGCGGCGTCGCGGCCGGCGAAGCCGAGGTCGCGGGCGTCCTGCAGCAGGGCGAAGACCGCGTCGGTGTCGCCCCGGGCGAGGGCGACGCGGGCGTCGAGGAGGAGGGCCCGCCCCAGGCCGCCGCCGGCGGCGAGGAAGCGCTGGCGGGCCTCGGCGAACAGGCGCGGGGCGTCGGCGTCCACCGCGGTCCAGGCGATGTCGTGGAGGCGGTCGCGGTCGTCGGGCTCGAAGCGCAGCGCGTCTTCGAGCAGCTCCGCCGCCAGGGCCGGCTCGCCGAGGGCCACCGCGCACCGGGCCCCCGCCAGGGCGTCGCGTCCCCGGTAGGCCGGGGCCCCGAGGTTGCGGGTGAGGTAGGGCAGCGCCGCCTCGCAGTGGTGGCTGCCGGCCAGGGCCCGCCCCAGGCCGAGTTCGTAGGCGGGCCGGCCCGGCTCCTGTTCGAGGAGCTTGCGGTAGGCCTCGGCGGCCTTGCGGTAGCGACCGCGCTCCATCCACCCGTTGGCGCGCGCCTGCTCGAGCCGGGCGTCGGCGTGCGCGGCGAGGCCGGACAGGAGGAGGAGGAAGGGGAAGGCGAGGGACACGGCGGCTCCGACGGTCGGGACCCGTAGCCGCGAGGGGTGGGCCGGGCAAGCACCGCCCGGCGACCGCCGGGCGCGCAACGCGGGCCTCCGGCCGGCCCCGGAGCGCCGGCCTCGTGTCGGCAAGTGGTCGTCCGGTGCTCTCGCCGCCATGCCCCGGCCTGGGACCGTCGTCGGCTGGGGGACGGGCCCCACGCCGAGGCGCGGAGGAGCCGGCCCGTGGCGGGGAAGGCCCCGAGGAACCGGGCGGGAACGACGGTCGCGGCGGGCACCTCCGCCGGCGCGTCGCCCGGCGCGCCGGCATTCCCGAGCACGCGACGGTCGCGACCGAAGCGGCGCCAGGATCGGCACACTTGTCGACAACCCCCCCGCGGATGCTAGCCCCGCCGAACAACCCCTGTCAGGATGCTAGGGCTTGGGCCTTTTTTCGCCGCTTGCCGGGATCGCGTCAACGATGAAACCTCGGTTTTCGAGGCATTCGAGCCCCCACCCCTAGCATCGCGAGGGGGGTTGTTTTTCCGGGCTAGCATCGAGCAGGGGCTTGTCGACAAGCCCCTCGGTCTTGATCACGGGGAGGCGGGTTCCCGTCGTGCCGGCCCCTGCCGGCAGGGGATCGCCCGCCGAGCGTGGGCTTGGCCCGGGGTCGAAGCAGCCTCCCGCCGCTTCGTTCGGGAACCCGCGCCTCGGAGGGTGGCGTCTCCACCGTCCGGAGAGGGGCCTCGCGCGGAGGCGCGGAGGAGCAAGGCGTCCGATCCTGCGCGCTGGCGAGGCGGGGCGCTCCGGCCAAGGAGGCGGAAGCACGCCGAGGCGCGGAGGAGCGGGCCCGTGGCGGGGAAGGCCCCGAGGAACCGGGCGGGAACGACGGTCGCGGCGGGCACCTCCGCCGGCACGTCGCCCGGCGCGCCGGCGGGCCCCGGGCTTCCGCGATTCGGCGGTTCTCGAGTCGGCGAAGCCCGGTCGGGATCCATCGACCGCACGCGCCGATCGCCCCGCCGCGACACCGCGAGAACAGCGCCGTCATCGCTTCCTGGCACCCTCGGGGCCCGGAGCCCGGAGCCCGGAGCCGCCGATCCGGGCCCGGGCCCGCACTGGTGCGGCGGGTCCCGCGGCAATAGGGTGGGCCCGATGAGCGCCCTCCTCGCCGGCCTGCTGCTGTCCCGCCTCGCCCTGGCCGGCGCGGTGGGCGATCCCCTGCCGGATGCCCGCGCCGGGGCCTGGTCCCTGGTCGCCACCGGCGACGCGGGTTTCTCCCCGGTCACCGAGCGGGGCTGCGCCCGGGGCGACCGCTGCGCCGCCTGGTGGCGCGACACGCGCGGCGGGGCGCGGGCGGGCCTGGTCCTCCTGCCCGGGGTCGAGCTCACCGGCGAGGCGAGCTGGGTTCGCAGCACCGTGCGCGAGGCCGCCTACCAGGGCTTCGGCCCCGCCTGGGGGGCCGGTCTGCGGGCGGCCCTTCCCGTCGGCGGGAGCTGGCTCGCCCTCGGCGGGCGCTACGCCGCCGGCTCCGGCACCGGCGACGCCCTCGACGCCGGCGGCCACGAGCGCGCCGCCTGGCGCGAGGCCGACGGCTGGCTGCTCGCCGCCTGGCGCGAGCCCGGCGGCGACGGCGTGGCCGCCTGGGGCGGCTTGCAGGGGGTCTTCGCCTGGGACCTGGTGCTCCAGCCCCTCGGCGGCCACGAAGGGGCCCCGGCCCTGCACCTCACCCTCGACCGCCGGGTCGAGGGCGTGCTGGGCGCCTCCCTCACCAGCGATCCCCTCGGCGCCGGCTTCCGCCGCTCGGCCCGCCTCACCCTCGGCCTCGAGGCCCGGGCCGGCGCCGCCGTCGCCGCCTCCACCTGGATCGGCGTCCGCTACTGATCGCGACCGCCCCGGGCTGGCCGACGGGCGGCCGGGCCGGTAGGAGGGCCGCCGCGGTCGCCGGGCGCGGCCGCCCCAGGAGGACGCGATGGCCGATCACGCTGGAATGCTGGACGAGAAGCTCGACGTCAACGAAGAGATCGTGGAGCGCACCGCCGCGCGCTGCCGGGAGCGCGACATCATCGTGCCCACCTTCGCCCAGATGAAGGACCCGAGCCTGATCCCGGCCTCGATTCGCGAGGAGCTGAAGGGCATCGGCCTCTGGGACGTGCACCCGCGCAACCTGTTCCGCATCACCTGGAAGAACGACCCCGAGACCGGGGGCTTCGGCGGGGTGAACGTCCTCGAGATCCCCCGCGAGCTCACCGGGGTGAAGGCGCGCATCTTCGGCCTCGTCGGCAAGTGGTTCCCCACCGGCGCCCACAAGGTCGGCGCCAGCTTCGGCTGCCTCGTGCCCCGGCTGGTGACCGGCGCCTTCGACCCGACCCGCCAGAAGGCGGTGTGGCCGTCGACCGGCAACTACTGCCGCGGCGGGGCCTACGTCAGCCGCCTGCTCGACGTCGGCGCCGTCGCCATCCTCCCCGAGGAGATGAGCCCGGAGCGCTTTCGCTGGCTCGAGGAGATCGGCGCCGAGGTCTTCGCCACGCCGGGCTGCGAGTCCAACGTCAAGGAGATCTACGACAAGTGCTGGGAGCTCAAGGCAGAGCGCGGCGACGACATCGTGATCTTCAACCAGTTCGCCGAGTTCGGGAACCCGCTGTGGCACTACGAGGTCACCGCCAGCGCCATCGCCGAGGTCCTCGACGAGCGGCTGGAGGGGCGGGAGCGCTTCTGGGGCCTCGTCTCGGCGACGGGGTCGGCGGGCACCATCGGCGCCGGCGAGCGCCTCAAGGAGCTCTACCCGTGGAGCAAGGTCGTGGCGGCCGAGGCGCTCCAGTGCCCGACGCTGCTGCGGAACGGCTACGGCGGGCACCGCATCGAGGGCATCGGCGACAAGCACGTCCCGTGGATCCACAACGTCCGCAACACCGACGTGGTGGCGGCGGTGGACGACGCGCACCCGATGGCGCTGATCCGGCTGTTCAACGAGCCGGCGGGTCGGCGCGTGCTCGTCGAGGCCGGCGTGCCGGAGGCCTTCGTCGAGAAGCTCGACCTCCTCGGCATTTCCGGCATCGGCAACCTCGTCGCCGCCATCCAGGTCGCCCGCTACTTCGAGCTCGACGAAGACGACGTGATCTTCACGATCTTCACCGACTCCATGGAGCTGTACGGCTCGCGCCTGGAGGAGGCCCGCGCCGCCGAGGGGCCCTACACCGAGGAGCGGGCGCGCCTCGACCTCGCGGTGCACCTCCGCCACCTCGACACCGCCCACGTCGCCGAGCTCGGCCACTGGGACCGCCGGCGCATCCACAACCTCAAGTACTTCACCTGGATCGAGCAGCAGGGCATGGACATCGCCGAGCTCGACGCCCAGTGGCGCGACTGGCGCGACTACTGGCCGCGGCACTGGCGCATGGCCCCGGTCTACGACCGCATGATCGAGGCCTTCAACGCCCGCACCGGCCTGCTGGAGGGGCGGGGCTGAACCGCGCCCTCAGGCCATGCGCGCCCACAGCGCCCGCGCCGCCGCCTCGGCCCGGGGGGCGAGCTCCGCCGGGTCGAGGGCGAGGGGCTGGCGGTCGAGGAGCCGCCAGCGGCCGGCGACCATCACGTCCCGCACCATGCCGGCACCCAGCCGGAACACGAGGGAGGCGGCGAGGTTGGCGGCGCTGAGCGGCGGGCCGGGCTGCGGGTCGCAGACGACCAGGTCGGCGGCGGCCCCGGGCTCGATGCGGCCGAGGCGGACGCCGAGGTGCGCCCCGGCGAAGCGCGCGCCGGCGGCCAGGGCGGCGAGGAAGCGGCCGGGCCCCCAGGGCTCGCCGGCCTCGCGCGCCCGGAAGAAGCCCGCCTGCAGCTCGGCGAGCATGTCGGCGCCGATGCCGTCGGTGCCGAGCACCGCGCGCTCGCCGAACCAGCGGAGGGGGGCGTGGCCGACGCGGTTGTTCATGTTGCTGCGGGGCTGGTGGGAAACCCAGGCCCCCGCCGCTTCGAGGCGCGCCAGCTCGTCCTGGTCGAGGTGCACGGCGTGGGCGAACAGGCTGCCCGGCAGCAGCGCCCCGAGGCGGTCGAGGCGGGCGACGAGGGGCTCGCCGGTGACGGCCCGGTCCTCGGCGGCCTCGGCGAGGTGCAGGTGCAGGCCGGTGCCGGCGGCGCGGGCCATCGCCGCCATGTCGCGCAGGGTGGCGTCGGACAGGGTGAAGTTCGCGTGACCGCCGACCAGCACCGCCCGCATTCCGCCGCCGTCCTCGGCGAGCAGGGCCTCGTGGGCGCGCAGCCCGGCCCGGGCCTCCTCGCGGCCGCCCCGGTCGCTGACCTCGTAGCAGAGCAGCCGGCGCAGGCCCAGCGCGCCGAGCGCCTCGTCGAGGACCTCGAGGCTGCCGACGATGAAGTTCGGGCTGGCGTGGTGGTCGACGACGGTGGTCACGCCGGCGCGCAGGGCGGCGAGCCCGCCGACCAGCGCCGAGACCGCCACCGCCTCGCGGTCCAGCGCCCGGTCGAGCTTCCACCACACGGCGGCGAGCATCGCCGGGAAGTCGGGGGGCTCCTCGGCCGGAAGCGGCATTCCCGTCGCCAGGGCGGAATACAGGTGGTGGTGCCCCACGACGAGGCCGGGCATCAGCCAGCTCCCGCGGAGGTCGCGCACGACCTCGCCGGCGGCGGGCGCGAGATCGGGGGCGACCTCCGTGATTCGCCCGTCCGCAACGCGCACGTCGGCGGCTTCCACCGCGGGGGGATCGAGGTGCAGGAGGGTGGCGTGGCGCAGGAGCACGGGACCTCCAGGGCGGGCGCGCCTCCGTCGGCCGGGGCGCGGCCGGACGGGGGAGGATAATCCGCGACCGGGGAGGAGCCCGCCATCGATCCCGTCGCCCCGCTCCAGGCCGCCCTCGCCACGGGCATCGTCTTCGTCGCCTCGCTGCTCAAGGGCGTGTTCGGCTTCGGCGACGCCCTGCTGGCGATGCCCCTGCTGCTGCTCTTCCTCGACCCCGAGGTCGCCACCCCCCTCATCGCGCTCACCGGCATGGTGATCTCGGTGCTCATCGCGGCGCGCACCTGGCGGCGCATCGCCTGGGGGAGCGCCGGCCGCCTCGTCCTCGCCGCCGCCCTCGGCGTGCCGCTGGGCGCGCTCAGCCTGCGCGTGCTGCCCGCCGAGGCGATTCGCCTGGTCCTCGCCGGGGTGCTGGTGGCCTACGGCCTGTGGGGCCTGCTCGGCCGCGAGCCGGTCCGGCCGGTCGGCGAGGGCTGGTCGTGGGTGCTCGGCTTCGCGAGCGGCTGGCTCGGCGGCGCGGTGACCACCCCCGGCCCCCCGGTGGTGGTCTACGCCGCCCTGCGTCGCTGGGAGCCCGACCGCATTCGCGGCACGCTCCAGGCCTTCTTCCTGCCGGTGGGGCTGGTGATGGTCGCCAGCCACGGGGCGATGGGCCTGTGGAGCCCGGCGGTCTTCCGGCTGTTCGCCTGGGCGGTGGGGCCGGTGGTGCTCGCGACCCTGCTCGGCGAGGCGGCCAGCCGCCGGGTGCCGGCGGCGCGCTTCCGGCGGGCGCTCCAGGGCCTGCTGGTGGCCCTCGGCGCGCTCCTCGTCCTGCACGGCTGAGCGGGCCCCGGCCTCAGCCGCCGGAGGCTTGCGCGAGCCGGATCACCCAGGCGACCCAGGCCTCCCGGGAGGGGCCGGCGGCGGCGAGGGGGTCGACCGCCAGGCCGACCTGCCAGCGGGGCAGCAGGCCGACGCGGACGCGGCTCAGGTGGGCGGCGGCCGCGGGTAGCACCGCCACCCCGTCGGCGCGGGGCAGGCGCAGGCGCAGCTCGAGGGCCTGCCC
>WGAH01000280.1 GCA_015489145.1 Deltaproteobacteria bacterium | reverse complement strand
TTTCCGCTGTCCTCGGCCACCCGCGCCTCCGGCGAGGGGGGAGCCTACCACCCGCCCGGCCGGACCCGCGCGGTCCCGGCGCTTCCGGCGGTAGAATGCCCCCATGCGGCTCCAGACTCTTCGCGGCCTCCTGCCGCTGGCCCTCGCGGCCTGCGGGTCCGGCTCCCCGCACGACACCGCGGCTCCCGCCGCCGACGCGGACGTGATCGTCATCGGCGGCGGTCTCGCCGGCATGACGGCGGCGCGGGCGGCCCGCGAGGCCGGTGCGAGCGTCATCCTCGTCGAGCGCCAGCCCGAGCTGGGGGGTTCGGCGCGCTTCGCCGGCTCCTGGCTCGCGGCGGGCACCGAGGCACAGGCCGCCCTCGGCGTCGAGGACTCCCCCGAGCAGGCCCTCGCCGAGTGGGCCGAGGCGACCGGCGGCGACCCCGACGACCCGGTGGTCGAGGCCTTCCTCGAGGCCTCCGCCGGCGCGCTGGCCGAGGCGGTGGCGCTGAGCGGCGAGCCGGTGAGCGCCGTCACCGCGGACGCCGACTGCGGCACGACCGCCCGCAAGCACTGGGTCGACGCGGCAGACCTCGCCGGCACCCTCGCCGCCGCGGTGGACGCGCCCTGGACCGGCTGGACCGCCACCGCCCTCGACCTGGAGGCGAGCCCCCTCGGCGTCACCGTCGAGCCCACCGCGGGCGGGGAGGCGCGCGTGCTGCACGCCCCGGCCGTGGTCGTCGCCGCCGGCGGCTTCGCCCGGAACCTCGACGCGGTGCTCGCGCAGGACCCGTGGCTGGCCGACGCCGACCCCGTACCCGAGGCCGCCCCCGCCAACACCGGCGCCTGGCTGTCCCTCGCCGACGGGCTCGCCTGGCAGAACGAGGGTCGCTACGGCATCTACGTCCACTCCACCCCCGACTTCCGGCCCGGCTTCGAGGGCGAGGCGCTGCTGGTCCTCGGGACCGAGCGCAGCCTCATCGTCGACGCCTCCGGCCGCCGCGTCGCCGACGAGTCCCTGAGCCTCACCTTCGACCTCGCCCCCGTCCTCGCCGAGCTGGACGACCCGCGCCTGTTCGCCCTGTTCCCGGCCAGCGTCTGGCCCGACGTGCGGGCCACCGTCCCCGGCTACGACTGGGCCGACCCGGCCGAGCCCGAGCACCTGAGCGGCGGCGAGCTGGTGGACGCCGGCGCCGCCTGGTTCTTCGACGACCTCGACCGGGCGGCCGAGGTCCTCGGCATCGACGGCGCGACCCTCGCCGCCACCGTCGCCCGCTACGACGAGCTGGCCCACGCCGGCGAGGATGCCGACATGGGCAAGGCCCCCGAGGACCTGGTGCCCTTCGACGACGACCGCCTGGGCGTGGTGCCCCTCGTCCCGGGCATCGCCAAGTCCTTCACCGGGCTGTCCGTCGACGAGCGCGCCCGGGTGCGCGACGCCGCCGGCGCGGTGGTGCCGGGGCTGTACGCCGCCGGCGAGAGCGTGGGCATGCTGGGCACGCCCGCGGTGGGCACCGGCTTCGCCGGCTCGGCCACCGCCGTGTTCCGGCTGGGCGAGGTCGCCGGCGCGGAGGCCGCCGCCTTCGCCGCCGAGTAGCCGGGTCGGCGCCGTCCCCCCCGATCCCGCGCGGCTCGTCGGCGGGGGCGCATGCCGGAGGGCCGGTCGTGCGCGCCTCCTGGCGAGGGCCTCGCTCCGTGCCCCAAGGCCGCTCCGAGCCCCGGCAGCACCCGCCGACCCCGGCCCGGACCGATGGTGAATGCAGCTTCGTCGGCCGCGGCCGGGCCCCGGCGATGCCGACCAGCGGCCCGCGCTCCCTCTCCCCGCCGCCCGGTGGCGCCTCCAGGTCCCGGGGCCAGGGCCCGGCTCCGCCGCGGCGGCAGGCCTCTTCCGAAGCCGTCGCGCCCCAAGGCTGGGGCCGGGGGTAGACACACCGGCCACGCCTGTTTTTTCGATGCGGGTGACTGTCGCGCGCGCCGCACAGGTCGGGCCCGAGTGTCAGGGGGGGGCGCGGTCCCCGGCGACGGAGCCCACGAAAACCACGGTTCCACCGTTCCGCCTGGTGGCCGCCTCGCCGCGACATCGGCGAAATGGCGGCTTTCGCACCCCGGGGTCGACACTGGGGCGGGACCTGTTCCGCCG
>WGAH01000279.1 GCA_015489145.1 Deltaproteobacteria bacterium | reverse complement strand
CGGCAAGGGGGGCTTCGGCGAGGTGCACCGGGGCCTGCTCCGGACGGCGGCGGGCCTCCGCAAGCCCGTGGCGGTCAAGATCCTCGGCGAGGAGGCGGCGCGCAACCCGGAGTTCCAGCGCCGCCTGCGCGACGAGGGGCGCATCCTGGCGATGGTGCGGCACCCGGGCATCGTGCACGTCGAGGACATCGTCGTCGTCCGGGGCCGGTCGGCGGTGGTGATGGAGCTGGTCGAGGGCGCCGACCTGCGCGCCATGCTGCGGCGCGGCCCCCTGCCGCCCCGGGTGGCCTGCGAGATCGGCGTGGCGGTGGCCTCGGCCCTCGACGCCGCCCACCACGCCCGCGACCCGGACACCGGCCGCCCCCTCGGCATCGTGCACCGCGACGTCAAGCCCGCCAACATCCGCGTCACGCCGCGGGGAGCGGTGAAGATCATGGACTTCGGCGTGGCGCGCGGGGTCTTCGCGGATCGCGAGGCCGAGACGCGCTCCATCGCCTTCGGCTCGCCCGGCTACATCGCGCCCGAGCGATTCGACGGGCGGGACGGCCCGGCCGGCGACGTCTACGCCCTGGGGGTGGTGCTGGTCGAGTGCCTGCGGGGGGAACGCCTGTCACAGCTTTCCATCGACCGCATCCAGCACCGGGCGCAGGTGGAACGGGTCCTCGAGGCCCTCTCGACGCCCCCGAAGGGCGTCATCGGCGCGGGCCTCGCCGGCCTCCTCCGGCGCATGCTCGCCTACGACCCGGCCGAGCGGCCGACGGCCCGCGAGGTCGAGGATGCCCTTCGGGACCGCATCGCCGACGCGCCGGGACCCTGGCTCGGGTCGTGGGCCCGGGAGGCGGTGCCCGCCGCCGCGGGCCCGGGCGGCGGCGGGCCGGCGGTGTCCGGGCCCTCCCTGGCCGGCGCCGTGCAGGCGCCCAGCGGCGGGCGTCCCGCGAGGGCGCCGCCGGCTGGCGCCGACTCGACGTGGATCGAGGCGGGGAGCCCCGACGCGGCGGTGGGACCGGTCGCGGCGCCGGACCCCGGGGGCGCGCGCCCGTCGCCCGTGCCGGGTCGGCCCCGCCCGCGGGTGTCGCCGGCGCCGAGTCGTCGCGGCGCGAGCGGCTTGCCGGCGTCGAGGGGGTCGCGCGAAGCCGCCCCATCGCCGGCGCCCCGGGGGCGCGCGCCGGCGGCGGTCGCCCGTCCGGCTCCCCCGCCCGTCTCGACACCGAGCCGGCGCCGGGTGCCGTGGCTGGTGGGCCTCCTCGTGCTGGGTGGCGCCGCGGCGCTGTTCGTCGCCGTCGCCTGGGGCACGGCGGCGTTCCTGTCGAGTCGACTCGACCCCCCGGCGCCCGTCGAGTCGAGCGCGGCCCTCGAGGCCGCCGCCCCGCCGGTGGACGTGCTCGCCGAGGATCCGGAGCCGGCGAAGCCGACCGCGGCGCGCCAGCCCGCCCGCTCGCGCCGCTCCTCCGCCTCGGCCGCCCGCGCGAAGACCGCCTCCGTGCCGGCAGCTCGGCGCGCGAGCCCGACGAGGACCCGGGCGGAACCGGAGGCCTCCGAGGCCGCCCCCGCCGAGACCCCGGCGGAAGCGGAGCCCTCCGAGGTTCCCGCCGCCGCGTCCACCGAGGCCGCTGCCACCGGCACCGTCGAGGTCCTGGGCGACATCGCCTCCGCCACCCTCACCGACCCCTGGGGCCACACCTGGGCGCCCGGCGAGGTTCCGGCGGGCACCTACAGCCTCGTCGTGCGCTTCCCCGGCGGCGTCCAGATCCGCCGCCCCGGCTCGGTCACCGTGCGCGCCGGGGAACGGGCGGTGGTGATCTGCGACGCGACGGTGCAGAACTGCCGCTGAGTCAGAGCCCCATCCCGAGGATGAGGTAGGCGGCGCCGGTGTTGGTGCCGATTCCGGGGTCGTCGTATCCGTAGGCGCCGACGAGGAGGTCGGGGGTGCCGTCGGCGTCGACGTCGCCGGCGGAGGCGACGGAGAAGCCGGCATCGTCGTAGGAGTTTTCGCCGGTGAATCGGGCGGCGGCGTCGGCGAGGGAAGCGGAGGCGACGGAGGCGGCGCCGAGGATGATGTAGGCGGCGCCGACATCGGCGGAGCCCTCGTCGTGGCCCGAGGCGCCGACGAGGAAGTCGGCGTAGCCGTCGCCGTTCAGGTCCCCCGCGCCGGAAACCGAGACGCCGGCGCCGTCGCCGCCGTGTTCACCGGCGTACACGGCATCGGCGTCGGCGAGGGAGGTGGAGGCCAGCGAGAGGGAGCCGAGCAGGAGGTAGACGGCCCCGGCGTCGGATCCGGCGGTGGCGTCGTCGTGGCCGGGGGCGCCGACGAGGAAGTCGGCGTAGCCGTCATCGTCGATATCACCGGCGGGCGAGAGGGAGAGGCCGGCCTGGTCGTCGTCGCTCTCGCCGTCGAATCGCGCGTCGGCGTCGGCCACCGAAGCCGAGGCGACGGAAGCCGAGCCGAGAAAGAGGTAGACGGCGCCGGTCTCGGCGTCGGCGCTGGCCTCGTCGTGGCCGAGGGCGCCGAGGAGGAGGTCGTCGAAGCCGTCGGCATCGACGTCGCCGGCCGACGCGACGCGGGTCCCGCACTCCTCGTCCGCCGCGTCGCCGGTGAATCGGGCGTCGGCCTCGGCGAGGGAGGCCGAGGCGATGGAGGGACGGCCGAGGATGAGGTAGGCCCCGCCCGAAAGCGAGGTGCTCGGGTCGTACCGGTCGTAGTAGCGGGGCGAGCCGACGAGGAAGTCGGCGTAGCCGTCCGCGTCGACATCGCCGGCGGCCGACACCGAGGTGCCGGCTCGGGTGCCCGAGAACTCGCCGTCGAAAGCCGCGTCCGCCGCCGCGAGCGAGCCGGAGGCGACCGACGGGGCGCCGAGGACGAGGTAGGCGGTTCCGGTGAAGCTGCCGGCCTCCGCGTCGCCGACGAGGAAGTCGTCGTAACCGTCGCCGTCGACGTCGCCAGCGGCGGCGAGGTCGTTGCCCGCCCGGGCGAAGATCCGCTCGCCGGTGAGGCGGGCATCGGCATCGGCGAGGGAGGCCGGGGTCGGGGAGGCGGAGCCGCGAACGAGGTAGACGATGCCGGTG
>WGAH01000278.1 GCA_015489145.1 Deltaproteobacteria bacterium | reverse complement strand
GTGATGTCCGGGACCCGCTCGTCGCCGAGGTCGCCGGCGAACTTGTTGTCCTCGACCAGCTTGTACTCGTTGCAGGCCGTGGCGAGAACGCCGAGGGCCGCCACGATCAGGGTGGTGCGGTGCATGGTGGGTCTCCCGGGGGTGGTTCGCGAAGGAAGCAGGGCTCGAAGAAGGGGGTGGGGGCGAGGAGCCGGCGCCGTGCGCGGGTGGCTCGCTTCTGGGTACGACGGTCGGGGGCGAGGTGTGACAGCCGGTGGTGGAGGCGAGCCGGGACGCGCGCGGACGCGATCCCGCCCCGAGCATAGCGCGCGCAGCGGAGGCCCGCGACGGAGCCGCGGGGCCCGGGCGCCTCCCGGCGGGGGACGCGCCGAAACCGCGGGCGATCAGCGAATGATCGTGCCCGGCTCCACCGGGGTGTCGAGGGTGGCCAGCGCCTTGACCTCCGCCCCGCCGGCGGCGAGGAGCATCCCCTCGCTGCGAATGCCCCGGAGCTTGACCGGCTTGAGGTTCACCACGACCACGACCTGCCGGCCCACCAGCTCCTCGGGGCGGAAGGCGGCGGCGATGCCGGCGACGATGGTGCGGGGCTCCGCCTCGCCCACGTCCACCTTGAGCACGAGCAGCCGGTCGGCCTTGGGGTGGGCCTCGGCGGCGACGATGCGGCCGGCCCGGAGCGCGACCTTGGCGAAGTCGTCGTAGCTGATGCGCGCCGGCTGGTCGTCGGCCTCGACCTTCTTCTTCTTGGCGCCAGCGGCCTTCCCGGCGTCCTTGGCCGCCTTGCCGCCGGCCTTGCGGGCGGTGCGGGCGGCGGCGGCGTCGGCGGGGGCCTCGTCGCCCAGGGCGGCGGCGAGCGCCTCGCGCACGGCGGCGGGCAGCTCGGTCATGCGCGGGAACAGGGGCTTGCCCGGGCGCACGGCGGTGCCGGCGGCCAGGCCGTCGAGGGAGCGGGCGCGATCCAGGGTGATGCCCTCCAGGCCGAGCTTCTCGGCCAGCTCCTCGGCCTTGGCCGGGCAGACGGGCCACAGGTGCATCGCCGCCACCCGGCACACCTCGAGGCTGCGGCGCATCACGCCGGCGAGGCGCTCGGCCTTCCCCTCGCGGTTGAGGCGCCACGGCTCCTCGCTGTCGATGTACTTGTTGCCGGCCCGCACCAGTTCCCACAGCGCTTCGAGCGCCCGCGAGAACTGGAGGGACTCGATGGCCTGCTCGAAGCGCCCGGCCACGTCGGCGGCCAGCGCCTCCAGCTCGCGGTCGCGCTCGGTGGGGGCGTCGAGCGCGCCGATGCGCCCGTCGAGCCACTTCGCGGTCATCGACAGGGAGCGGTGGGCGAGGTTGCCGAGATCGTTGGCGAGATCGGCGTTGTAGCGGGTGAGGAAGGCGTTGTGGCTGAAGTCGCCGTCGCCGCCGAAGGGGATCTCCCTCAACAGGAAGTAGCGGACGGCGTCGGCGCCGTAGGCGTCCACCAGCAGGTGCGGGTCGATGACGTTGCCGAGGGACTTGCTCATCTTGCGGCCCTCGACCGTCCACCAGCCGTGGGCGTACAGGGTGCGCGCCGGCTCCAGGCCCAGGGCGAACAGCATCGTCGACCAGTAGACCGAGTGGGTGGTGAGGATGTCCTTGCCGACGATGTGGAAGGAGGCCGGCCACAGGCGCTCGAAGCGGGGCTCGCGCAGGGCCGGGTCGACCCGGTAGCCGGCGGCGCTGATGTAGTTGATCAGCGCGTCGAACCACACGTAGGCCACGTAGTCGCGGTCGAAGGGCAGCTCGATGCCCCAGGGCAGCCGGGCCTTGGGCCGGCTGATGCACAGGTCGCCCACGTCCTTCTTGAGGTAGCCGAGCACCTCGTTGCGGCGCGACTCGGGCTGGATGAAGTCCGGGTGCGTCTCGACCCACTCCCGCAGGCGGTCGGCGTACTTCGACATGCGGAAGAAGTAGTTGCGCTCCTTGATCCACTCGACCGGGTTGCCCGAGATCGGGCAGCGGCCGTCGACGAGGTCCTTTTCGGTCCAGAAGCGCTCCTCGGACTTCGAGTACCAGCCCTCGTAGTCGGCGGCGTAGATGTCGCCCTGGTCGTGGAGCGCCTGGAGGATCTCCTGCACCACGCGCACGTGGCGGGGCTGGGTGGTGCGGATGAAGTCGTCGTGGGCGACGTTCACGCGCTCGAGCAGCGCCTTGAAGTGGGCGTGAAGCTCGTCGACGTGGGCCTGGGGCGTGAGCCCGCGCTTCGTCGCGCTCTCGTAGACCTTCTGGCCGTGCTCGTCGGTGCCGGTGAGCATCCAGGCCTCCTCGCCCTTGAGCCGGTGCCAGCGGGCGATGGCGTCGGCGGCGATGGAGGTGTAGGCGTGGCCGAGGTGGGGGCGGTCGTTGACGTAGTAGATCGGCGTCGTGACGTAGAAGATGCGGCCATCGGCGGTCATGGGCCCCTCCGGTCGAGGTGGGGGCGCTCCCTATTCCCGCGCGGGGGCGCGGTCGACCCCGGGCCGTGGCTCCGCCTCGGGGCGCCGGATAGGGGCGGGGCCATGATCGCTGCCCTCGGCTACTGCAAGGGAACCTTCAACCCCGCCAGCCCCGGCCGCCTGTGCCGGGGGCGCGAGCGGTGGATCGAGCCCTTTCCCATCGACGAGGCCCCCGCCCTGCACCGGCTCGTCGTCAGCGGCGCGCGCTTCAGCGACGACAGCGCCGCCGACGCCGAGCGCGGGCTCCCCTTCTCCGGGGTGACGCCCGGCGAGGTGCTGTACGCGGCCCTGCCCGGGCGGCTGCTGCTGGCCTCGGCCGAGGACGCCGACCCCCGCGCCGTGCCCGAGGGCGCCGTGGGCGTCGAGTTCTACCGCACCCGCCTCCCCGCCGGTCCGCTCGAGCGGTGGCGGGCCCGCTGGCTGCTCCCCTGCGCGCGCCCGGCCGAGGTGGACGCCGCCCTCGACGCCGGCGCCGACGTGGTCCTCGGCCTCGACGAGTCCCCGGACGCCCCGCCGGAGTGGCTCGTGCGCGCCGCCGGCCAGCCCCCGCGCAACCCCGAGCTCGAGGACGCCCCGGACGACCCGGTGCCCCGGGACCTGCGCGAGGCGCTGTTCCTGCTCACCGGCTTCCGCCAGGAGGGCGCTCCGGCGCGCACCTTCCAGCCGGCGGCCATCCCCGACGTGCTCGCCCTCGTGCCGGCGCTCGCCCTGCTGCACCGCGACAAGCACGGCCCCTGCCTCGGCATCTACACCCGCGAGCCCCTCGACGCCGACGGCGCGCTGCAGGTGCTCGCCCGGGGGCGCGGCGCCCTGCCCGTGCCCTTCGCCATCCCGCCGATGCTCGCCCGCTGGGACCGCGCCCTGTGGGAGCTTCGGCAGGACTGGGACGAGGCCCGCTGGGGCACCTTCCCGGTGCCGCCGACGACGGGCCCCCTGCCCGCCTGGCGCCGCCACGCCCGCCCCGCCGAGGAGTAGCCGGCGGCCCCGCCCTTCGCGCGGGGATGCCGGCCGGGGGCCGGCGCTGCTCGACCCCGCCACCTCCGCC
>WGAH01000277.1 GCA_015489145.1 Deltaproteobacteria bacterium | reverse complement strand
GGCGGGGCCTCCTCGGGGATCGCCTCCCCTCCGGGGGCCCGCCGGAACCAGATCGTCGAGGCCCCCGGAGCGGCGGACTCGGCCGGGGCCATCGCCCGGCGGCCGTCCGAAGCGGCGTCGTCCTCCTCCTCCCCGGCGGCGGCGAGGACGACGTAGGCCACGGGGCGGCCCGAGGCCTCCTGGATCGCGACCACGCTGGCGCCGCCCTCGGCCTCCTCGTTGACCAGCCGGTAGCGGTCGGCCAGGTCGGGGTTCGTGACGTGGACGACCGATCCGTCGGGGCGGCGCTGGAGGCGGTAGAGGGCCGGCGCCCCGAGGTCCGGGTGGCGGAAGTTGTCGAGCCAGTGGTTGCCGAGGGTGAACAGGGCCTGGTCCACCCCGACCTGCCCCACCTCGCGGTAGCCCTCCCAGGCCCCGGGGAGGTGCAGGTGCACCGCCAGCGGGGCCGGGGCCTCGCCGGCCTGGGGGACGTAGACGTTGGGCAGCAGGCCGGTGACGAACTCGCCCGGCTCGAGGCCCAGGGTGGCGCCGTCCATCTCGGGGCCGCCCTCGCCGATCACGCGAAAGCCGACCACCCGGTGCAGCGCGTAGGGGCGGAAGCCCGTCTGGAGGCGGAAGCTGGCGAACTCGTCCTCCAGGACGCGCTCGGCGCGGCGCACCCAGGGCTCGACGGTGTCGAGCGAGGCGCGCTCGAAGTCGCCGCGGTTGACGATGACGAGCACGTCGGTGAAGCCGGCGGCCTCGTCGCCGCGGACCTGCTCGAGGTGGCGGCGCAGGCCGCCCCGGCGCCCCCGGGCGTCCGGGGCCTCCCAGATGAGCGAGGGGTCGCCGACGAAGTCCTCGGGGGTCTGGTGCCGGCGCAGGCCGGCGTCGTAGAAGCCGAGGGCCGGGTCGGGGGGGAGCACGCGGGCCGCGTCCCCGGACAGGCCGCGGGTGCCGCCGCCGGAGAACATGCGCGAGAAGAAGTGGCCGATCTGCGCCATGGTCGCCTCCCTGCCGGGGCAGTCTAACCCTCGCCACCGCCTCCGCGGTCCCCGGTGGCGTCGGCGCGCCGCGACCCCGGTTAGGGAGCGCGCCCGACCATCCATGGAGGTCGCCATGCCCCGCGTGCGCCCCTTCCGCGGCGTGCGGCCCGACCCGGCCCTCGCCCGCGCCGTCATCGCGCCCCCCTACGACGTGCTCTCCCGAGACGAGGCCCGGGCCATCGCCTCGGCCGAGCCGCGCTCCTTCCTCCACGTCACCCGGCCCGACGCCGACCTGCCCGACGACGTGGACGTGCACTCCGAGCGGGCCTACGCCACCGCCCGCGCCAACCTCGACCGGCTCCTCGCCGAGGGCGCCCTGGTGCAGGACGCCGAACCCTGCTTCTACCTCTACGCCCAGACCTGGCGCGGCCGCACCCAGGTCGGGCTCCTCGGGCTGGCCGAGGTGGCCGACTACGACGCCGGCGTCATCAAGAAGCACGAGCTGACCCGCCCCGACAAGGAGCAGGACCGCGTCGACCACATCCTCGCCACCGGCGCCCAGACCGGGCTGGTCTTCCTCGCCTGGCGCGACCGCCACGCCCGGCTGCGCGAGGCCATCGCCGCCGCCATGCAGGCGGAGCCCGAGTGGACCGCCGAGACCGACGACGGCGTGATCCACGCCTTCCGGGTCGTCCGCGACGCCGACCGCGTGCGGGCGATCGAGGAGGCCATGGCCGAGGTGCCGGCGCTGTACGTCGCCGACGGCCACCACCGTTCCGCCGCCGCCAGCCGCGTCGCCCGGGAGCTCGGCGGCGCCCACGGCTCCGACGGCTTCCTCGCCGGCATCTTCCCGGACAGCCAGCTCCAGGTGCTCGCCTACAACCGGGTGGTGCGCGGGCTGAACGGCCGCGATTCCGAGGCCTTCCTCGCCGAGCTGGCCGAGCACTTCGTCCTCACCCCCGACGTCGAGCCGATCCCGGCCGGCCGGGGCCGCGTGACGATGTACCTCGACGGCCGCTGGACCGAGCTGGCGGCGCGGCCGGGGGTCGTCCCCGACGACCCGGTCGGCTCCCTGGACGTGAGCGTGCTCCAGGATCGCGTGCTGGGGCCGATCCTCGGCATCGCCAACCCCCGAACCGACGCCCGCATCTCCTTCGTCGGGGGCATTCGCGGCCCCGAGGCGCTGGTCGCCGCCGTCGACGCCGAGCGCGCCGCCGGGCGCCAGGCCGTCGCCTTCCACCTCCATCCCACCGGCCTCGACCAGCTCTTCGCCGTGGCCGACGCCGACCGGCTCATGCCCCCCAAGAGCACCTGGTTCGAGCCCAAGCTGCGCGGCGGCGTGGTGGTGCACCTCCTGCGCGACGCCCCGGCGGGCACGCGGGTGGTGTAGCGCCGGGGTAGCCTGGGCAGGGACAAGGAGGACGTCTTCGCCCGCGACCCTTCCAGCGACGCTCCCGCCGCCGAGGCGGCCCGCCGGCGTCTTGCCCGGGCCGAGCGCCTCTTCGCCTCGGTGCGCGAGCGGGCCATGCGCCGGCGCCTGCTCGTCGAGCTCCTCGCGCCCCTCGAGGCCGCCGAGCTCGTCGCCCTCGTCGCGGCCCTGGTCGACCGGGTGCGGGAGGGGCGCGCCGCCGCCCGGGGGGTGATGCAGGAACTCGCCCTCGAGCCCTCGGCCCTGCGGGAGCTGCCCTACGCGCGGGTGCAGGAGGCCTACGCCCGCGCCCGCCGGGAGGGGCGCCCCGACGTGGCCCGGCTCTTCCTCGGCGCGCGGCCGCCGCCGGAGGACGTCGACGACCTCGAGGGCAACGAGCACCTCGACCTCCCCCTCGGGGTGCGCCGGGCCGCCGCCCGCTCCCGCGACCGCTTCGCCCTGGACCGCCTGCTGCACGACCGCGATCCGCGCGTGATCCGGCTGCTCCTGGACAACCCCCTCATCGTGGAGCGCGACGTGGTCCGCATCGCCGCCATGCGCCCCACCCGTCCCGACGTCCTCGCCGAGGTCGCCCGGCACCGCCGCTGGGCCGGGCGCTACCGCGTCCGCAAGGCCCTGGCGGCCAACCCCTTCACCGACGCCCGGGTGGTGCGGCGGCTGCTGCCCACCCTCCTGCGCCAGGACCTCCGCCAGATCCTCCAGGCCGGGCTGCTGGAGCCGGAGCTGGCCGCCGAGGCGCGGTGGCCCGTGGCTGTCAAGGTTGCGATCATGCCGCGTATCGTCAGTAGAGATAGGTCAGCAGGCTGGTCAGCCGCATCCACCAGTGGCCGGGGACGTTGTA
>WGAH01000276.1 GCA_015489145.1 Deltaproteobacteria bacterium | reverse complement strand
GTCTCGGGCGCCTTGGAGGTGGCGCAGGCCTTGCATCCCGCCTGGGCGAGGGCGGCGAGGCCGGCGAGGGCGAGGAGGGGGCGGCGAATCATGGCTTCTCCGGTGGGAGGAGGGTTTCGGGGCTGCTAACGCGCGGGGGGCGGGCCGTGGCGGCCGGCGTCGCGGGTGCGGACCTTGTGCATCACCCCGGCGAAGGCGGCTTCGAGGTCCACGCCGAGGCGGTTGGCGAGGCAGGCGGTGATCCACAGCACGTCGGCGAGCTCCTCGGCCGGGTCGCCGGGGGGTTCGCCGGGCTTGGGCTTCTTCGGGCCGTGGTGGTGGAGCACGGCGCGGGCGACCTCGCCCACCTCCTCGGCGAGGCGGGCGGTGAGGGCCAGCTCGTCCCAGTAGCCGCCGTTGTCGCGGATCCAGCGGTCGATTTCGGCCTGCATCTCGGCGATGTGCACGGGCGCCTCCCGCCGGGGCCTATCCGGCGGCGGCGCGGCGCGGCTACAGGCAGATCGCGAACCAGGGGTGGCCCTCGACCTCCTGCACGGTGCAGGTCGGGCAGGCGCGCGGGTCGTCGGGGTCGCACAGCTCGTAGCAGCGGTACGTCACCCACGAGCAGAACAGGCCCGGCTCGCAGTAGAGGTCCGGGTCGGTCCACGAGCAGCTCTGGCCGGCCTCGCGGGGGCCGCCCGGCCAGCAGCGGTTGGTGTCGATGTCGATGGGGACGCAGTTCTCGCCGTAGTACGCCGGCTCGCAGTCCTGGGCGATCAGGTCGCAGTCGTCGCCGGGGTGGCAGACGCCCTCGGCGGTGGTGTCGAGGCCGTCCTGGGGCATGCACCAGGTCTCGGCGTCGCAGCTCCCGAAGCGGTCGTAGGTCTCCTCGCAGGCCTCTCGGCACTGGTGGTCGACGAGATCGCAGGCGCCGTCGTCGCAATCGCGGTCGTCCAGGCAGAAGGTCCCGTCGCCGGCGGCGACCCAGGGGTCGAGCCCCTCCAGGGCATCGGCGTCGAGCACCTCGCCGTCGAGGACGATCGCGGCGATCTCGCGGGTGGCGCGGATGTCGGCGAGGGGATCGGCGTCCAGGGCGACGAGGCGGGCGGCGTAGCCCTCGGCGACGAGGCCGAGGTCGTCCCAGCCGTAGAAGGCGGCGGGGGTGAGGGTGGCGGCGGCGAGGGCCTGTTGCGGGCTCATGCCCAGGTCGACGAGGACTTCCAGCTCGCGGTGCAGCCCGAGGCCGTGGGGCACGAACCAGTAGCCGGCGTCGGTGCCGGCGAGCACGGTGCGGCCCTCGGCGATGGCGAGGGCGACGTTGTTCCGGGCGTGCTCGGCCCAGTCCGCCGAGCCCTCGATCCAGCCGTCGACGAACAGGTCGGGGTGGTTGGACAGGAAGGTCCAGGCCTCGACCACGCCCTCGGGGGTGCGGGAGAGGTCGTCGGCGAGGAGGCTGCCGTCGAGGAGGTCGCCGGTGCCGGAGAACGCGCCGGTGGTGGTGGTGAACGGGGCGTCGGGAAAGCTGTCGAGGTCGGAGGCGAAGACCGGGTGGGCGAGGAGCGTGACCCCGTTGGCGAGGGCGTCGAGGGCGTCGTCCTCCTCGTCGATGTGGGCGAGGACGGGCTTGTCGCCGGCGGCGGCGGCGATCTCGGCGAGGTCGCCGAGGTCGAGGCGGGGGGTGGGCCAGTCGGTGAAGTCGGCGTCGGCGAGGGCGACCTTGTAGCCGTCGGTGTCGCCGAGCGCGGCGACCTGCTCGGCGGCGTCGCCGTCGACGAAGCGGCAGAGGGAGCGGTCGTAGCCGGTCTCGCAGGGGTGCGAGCCGACGGCGGTGAGGAAGGGCCCGGTCACCCAGAGGCGCGGGCCGAGAAGCGTGCCGGCGGCGATGCGGTCGCGCAGGTCGGCGACCTCGACCGGGCCGCCGACATCGGCCACCGCGAGCACGCCCCAGGCCAGGTCGGCGGCGAGGTTGGCGGCCAGGGTGTCGCCGACCCACCAGGGGGAGCCGCTGTGGAAGACGTGGGCGTGGGCGTCGATGAGGCCGGGGATGACGGTGCGACCGGACCAGTCGAGGACCGTCGCGTCCGCGGGCCAGTCCTGACCGGCGTCGGTGACCCGGTCGATCGCGTCGCCGGCGATCACCACGGCGGCGTCCTCGCGGTCGGTGAGCGCGTCGACGACGTGGACGTGGTCGAGGACGAGGGCCTCGGCGGGCCAGTCCGGCTCGCCGGTGTCGCCGGTGTCGCCGGGGCCGGCGGTGTCGGACCCGCCGTCGCCGGCGCTTCCGCCG
>WGAH01000275.1 GCA_015489145.1 Deltaproteobacteria bacterium | reverse complement strand
GTCGGCGCCTGGGCCTCCCGCCGGTCGCGGAGCCGGTCCTGCATGGCGGCGTTGCCGGGCCCCGCGAGGCCGGCGTCCGCCGGACCACGACGGCGGGCTCGGGCCTCGCCGTGGCGGTCCCGCGGGCGACGGTCCCGCGAGACATCCGGGCTGTTCGCGATCTTTCGGTGGCTCTTTCCGGCGCCCATGGTGCCTCCCGGCCGGGCCGGCGTTGGCGGCGAAAGCGATGCCCACGTCGCCGGAGTGGCCTGGCCTTCCTACCCTACTCCCTCGCGGCGCCGGGTGGGGACGGGAGCCATCGACCTGATATCGGCTCGCGCGCGCGAGGCTGGCAGGGGCCGGCGACCCGGGCTAGGCTGGGGGGCCATCCCAGGCGGGTGGACCCGCACCGGAGCGGGCCGCCACGCCGACGACGGAGACCCCCGATGCGCCGGCGCATGTTCCTCGGCAAGCTGCATCGCTGCACCGTGACCCACGCCGACCTCGACTACGAGGGCAGCGTGTCCATCGACGCCGATCTCATGGCGGCGGCGGACATCCTCGAGCACGAGGAGGTCCACATCTGGAACGTCACCCGCGGCACCCGGCTGAGCACCTACGCGATGCGGGCTCCGGCGGGCAGCGGCACGGTCTGCATCAACGGCGCCGCCGCCCACCACATGAAGCCCGGCGACAAGGTGATCATCGCCACCTTCGGCGAGCTGGACGAGGCCGAGGCCCGCGCCTGGAAGCCCCGGGTCGTGCTGGTCGACGCCGCCAACCGCGTCGCCGAGATCCGCCGCGAGCGCCCCGGCCCCGCCATGCCCGAGCGGGTGCCCACCCCCGAGGCCTGACCGCGCGCTCGCCGCATTCCGTCGAATCGCTCCGGTCGCCGTGATGTTTTCGTCACGGCCTCGCCCCGGTAGCCGACACGCCGTTTCGCGGTTACGGTGAGCTCCGATGCTCAGCCGCCTCACCCGCACGGCCCCCTGGATGCTCGCCATCGGCGCGATGGCCTGGCTCCTGGGCATCACCGCCGCGCAGGTGCACGTCTTCCGCGTCATGCACGTCGTCTGCGACGCGCACGGGCAGGTGGTCGAGCTCGACGCCCGCGGTGCCGGCGACGCGAAGCCGCC
This sequence comes from Deltaproteobacteria bacterium, assembly GCA_015489145.1. Lineage (GTDB taxonomy): Bacteria > Myxococcota_A > UBA796 > UBA796 > UBA2385 > S143-5. The sequence continues at coordinate 6,184 of WGAH01000275.1, read as the reverse complement.
CCCGCGGGACGAGGCCCGCCCGGCGGCCCCCGACGCCCAGCACGACCACGGCTGCGCGCTGGCCCACGCCGGCTTCCAGGAGGGGCTCCTCGGCCACGATGCCGTCGAACCGGGCGTCCTGAACGCCGCCTCCGCCGAGGCCCCGCCGTCCGGCGAATCCCCGGTCGCGCCGCCGCTGCGCTACGCGCCCAAGACCTCCCCTCCGACCCTTCGGGCCTGACGCCGCTCCCGCGGCCCCTGTCGACGGAACCCCGCGTCCGTTTCGGGCACCCGTCTACCCGAAGTTTGTTACACCTGTCGGAGAACCCAACCCACCATGCAAGCCAAGCTGTTCCTGCTGGCCCTGGCGCTGCCCGGCGTGGCCCGCGCCCAGGATACCTCCAAGCCCGAAACCAGCCCGGAAGACGCCGACCCCGCCGCCCTCCAGGCCCGCATCGCCGAGCTCGAGGCCGAGCTCGCCCAGGTCAGGGACGCCGAGTCGGCCGCCGAGCTCAAGGCGATGATGCTCGAGGCCCGGGTGCAGGCCCTCGAATCCGAGGGCGGCGCCTCCGCCGACGAGGGCATCGACACCAACACGACGTTTTCGAGCGGCAACCGCTCGCTCCAGGCCCTCAACCCCGAGATGAGCGTCGTCCTCGACGGCGGCGCCACCGTGGCGATGAGCGGCTTCGACCCGGCCACCGTTCCCGACCTGAGCGGGCCCTACTTCCGGGTGGCCGACATCCACTACCAGGCCAACTTCGACCCCTTCTCCTTCTTCAAGGCCAACGCCGAGCTGAGCCCCGATGGCGTCGAGCTGGGCGAGGCCTACATGGTCTGGACCCGGGGCATCCCGAACACCCAGATCACCCTGGGCAAGTTCCGGCAGCAGTTCGGCGTGATCAACCGCTGGCACACCCCCTCCCTCGACCAGTGGGACCGCCCCCTGGCGATGAACACGATCCTCACGCCCGAGGGCCTCAACGACATCGGGCTGGCCCTCGACACCACGCTGCCGCCCCTGTGGGCCCACTCCAACCGGGTGCTCCTCCAGCTCACCCAGGGGCGCAACGACCAGCTCTTCACCGGCGAGGAGGCCTTCGCCCGCCCGGCGGTGCTGCTGCGCCTCGACAACTACTGGGACCTCACGGACTCCACCTACCTCGAGCTCGGTCTCAGCGGCATGAACGGGGCCAACCACCGCCCGGGCATGGAATCCGAGCCCGTCTCCGTGCCCGCCTACGACGCCGACGGCAACCCGATCGCGCTCTACGACGCCGACGGCAACGCGCTCGGCCCGCTCACCGTGACCGCCGAGGGCCCGGCGGACGACGCCTGGCGCACCACCTGGCTCGGGGGCGCCGATCTCACCGTGTCCTGGTCGCCCCTCAGCGCCCAGCGCTACCGCAACCTCACCTGGCGGACCGAGGCGCTCGCGGCCCACAAGGACACCGCCGACGGCCCCATCGCCGCCAGCGGCTTCTACACCTACGTCGAGGACCGGGTGAGCGAGGCGCTGTCCTTCGGCGCCCGCTACGACTGGACGCAGCCCTTCGCGGCCGACAACGCCGGCCTCCACCTGTGGCAGGGCGTCGCCTACGTGTCCTGGTGGCAGAGCCCGTGGGTTCGCACCCGCTTCCAGGTGCAGCACATGGACGGCAACGTCGCGGGCCTCGAGCCCGTGGACCGCTTCACCGTGCAGGTCGTGGCGGCGGCGGGCCCCCACAAGCACGACCGCTACTAGTCCTTCTCCCCCTTCCCCTTCCGAGGTTCCCATGATTCCGCGCATCTCGAGACTCTCGACGGCGCTGTTCGCCCTCCTGTTCCTCGCCGCCGGCCTGCTCGCGCCCCGCGCCTCCCGCGCCGACGACAGGATCAAGGTCACCACCACCCTGTCGGGGTACGCGGCCATCGCCCGCTACGTCGGCGGCGACCGCGTGGAGGTCCGCCACATCGTCGAGGGCTACCAGGACCCCCACTTCGTCCGCCCCAAGCCCAGCCTCGCCAACCTCCTCGCCGACGCCGACCTGTTCGTGAGCACCGGCCTCGACCTGGAGCTGTGGGTGCCCTCGCTGGTCGACCTGTCCCGCAACCCGAACATCCGCTCGGGCCAGCCCGGCTACGTCGCCGCCGCCCAGGGCGTGCCGATGCTCGAAGTGCCCCAGGTCAAGAGCCGCAGCGAGGGCGGGGTGCACATCTACGGCAACCCGCACATCCTCGTCGGGCCCCAGAACGCCCCCATCGTCGCCCGCAACATCGCCACCGGGCTCGCCAAGGTCGACCCGGCCCACGCCGCCGAGTACGAGCAGCGGGCCAGGGACTTCGCCGACGAGATCGCGAAGCGCCTGTACGGCGAGGAGCTGGTGAAGCTCGTCGGCGCGCCGACGCTGAACCGGATGCTCAAGGACTCCGACCAGCTCGTCGCCTTCCTCGAGGAGCACGACTACCAGGGCAAGCCCCTCATCGACCATCTCGGCGGCTGGCTGGCCGAGGCGATGCCGATGCGCGACCAGAAGGTCATCGGCTACCACAAGAACTGGGCCTACTTCAACGCGGTCTTCGGCCTGAAGATGGTCAACTACGTCGAGCCCAAGCCCGCGATTCCGCCCAGCCCCCAGCACGTCGAGGAGGTCGTCGAGCAGATGAAGCGCGAGGACATCCACGTCGTGGTGGCGGCCAACTACTTCCCCGAGGAGCGGGTGCGGGCGTTGGCCAACCGCGTGGGCGCGAAGGTCGTGATCGTGCCCCTGGACGTCGGCGGCGTCGAGGGCACCGACGACTACTTCTCCTTCATGGACCACCTCGTGAGCCAGATCGCGGCGGCCTTCGAGTAGCCGCTTCCCCCGGGCGTCCCCGAGCCGGGGGCGCCCGCTCCCCTTCGCGGAGGCCCCCATGCAAGCCTTCGGCCTGTTCGACCTCATGGGACCGGCGATGGTCGAGACGGTGCTCCTCGCCGGCATCCTGAGCTACCTCGGCCTCCACATCCTGCGCCGGCAGGTGATCTTCGCCGACCTCGCCCTGGCCCAGATCGCGGCGATGGGCGCCACCATCGGCTTCATCATCGGCATGGCCCCCGACTCGACCGGGGTGTGGATCTTCTCCTTCCTGTTCACGGTGATCGGCGCGGCGATCTTCGCGCTCGGGCGGGTCGAGGACGCCCGGGTGCCCCAGGAGGCGGTGATCGGGCTGGCCTACGCCGTCGCCGCGGCCACCGTGGTGCTGCTGGTCGCCAAGGCGCCGGACGGGGCGGAGCACATCGAGCAGATGCTCGTCGGGGCCATCATCTCGATCAAGTGGCCCTTCATCGCGGTGAGCGCCGTCCTCGTCGCTGCGACGGCGGGGTTCCACTACTGGAAGCGCGACGTGTTCCTGGCGATCTCGGAGGACCCCCACGCCGCCGCCCGCCGGGGCCTGCGCCTGCGCCTCTGGGACTTCCTGTTCTACCTGAGCTTCGGCGTGGTCGTCGCCGTCGCGGTGCGGGCGGCCGGCGTGCTCCAGGTCTTCGTGCTCCTCGTGGTGCCCTCGATGGCCGCGATGTTCCTCACCGAGCGCTTTCGCGCCCAGGTGGGCATCGCCTGGGCCTGGGGCGCCGTCGTCGGGGTGGGCGGGCTGGTCCTGTCCTTCTACGGCGACGTGCCCGCCGGGCCCACCGTGGCGCTGACCGAGGGCCTCAGCCTGCTGCTGCTCGGCATCGCCCTCTACCTCGTGCGCCACGGGGGGCGGGCGGTCGTGCGCGTCGGTCTCGGCGCCGGGGCGACGGCGGCGGTGCTCCTCGCCATGTTCCTCCTCGGCCGGGCCCTCGGCGACAGCCCCCTGGCGATGAGCCGCTCGGAGGCGCGGCAGCAGCGCATCGAGCAGGAGGTGCGGTGATGCACGACCTCGGCGCGATCGACCTCATGGCGCCGGCGGCGGCCGAGTGCCTCGTCCTCGTCGGCATCCACTCCTACCTGGGCCTCCACGTCATCCGTCGGCGCGTGATCTTCGTCGACCTCGCCCTGGCCCAGGTCGCCGCCCTCGGCACCGCCGTCGGCCTGCTCTTCGGCATGGCGCCGGACTCGTGGGCCGCCTGGATCTACTCGGTGCTCACCACCTTCATCGGCGCGGCGGTCTTCACCCTCACCCGCATCCGGCACCGCAAGATCCCCCACGAGGCCTTCATCGGCCTGGTCTACGCCGTGGCCGCCGCCGCCATCGTGCTGCTCGTCGAGATGGCCCCGGCCCGGGGCGCCGATTCCATCGGCAAGGTGCTGACCGGGGCGATCCTGTACGTGCAGTGGGAGTCCATCGCCTTCGCCGCCATCGTCTACTCGCTGGTGGCGGCGGTGCACGTCGCCTTTCGCAAGCGCTTCATGCTGATCACCACCGACCCCGAGGGGGCCGCGCGGCAGGGCGTGAACGTGCGCCTGTGGGACTTCCTGTTCTACCTGACCTTCGGCGTCGTGATCTCGGTCTCGGTGCGGACGGCCGGCGTGCTGCTGGTCTTCGTCTTCCTCATCGCGCCGGCGATCTTCGCCTCGATGATCACCCGGAGCTTTCGCGCGCAGCTCCTCATCGGCTGGGCGATGGGCACGGTGGTGACGGTGCTCGGCCTGTACGCCTCCTACGCGCTCGACGTGCCGAGCGGGCCGTCGGTGGTGGGGCTCTACGGCCTCGTGCTCGCGGCGGGCATGGTGGTCCTCCACGTCCTCCGCGCGGCCGACCGGGGGGCGGCGGTGCGCCGGGTGCTCGCCGGGGTCGGCGCGCTGGCGGCGACAGGGCTGGTGGTGGCCGGGCTCGGCGAGGCGATGCTCGGCACGCCCCTGGCCGAGGGGCAGCACCACCACGAGGGCGCCCTGGCCCACCACCACGACGAGGGTGAGCCCCACGTCCCCGAGGTGCACACCCCCGAGGACTTCGCCGCCCTGCTCGCCGAGGCGAGCCCCGACGAGCAGGCGAAGCACCTCGCCGAGCACGCCGCCGACGTGGACCTGCTCGTCGGCGCGGCCCGCGCCACCGACGACGAGTCGATCCAGCTCGCCATCGCCACGGCGCTGGCCGAGGCCCATCCCCGCGAGGCCGCCGGCATCCTGCTGGGCATCCTCCGCCAGGGCACGCTTCCCTTCGTCAAGAGCGAGGCCCTCGAGCGCTTCCAGGAGCTCGCCGGGCGGCAGTTCGCCTACGACCCGGGCGGCGACACCGGCGCCAACGCCGAGGCGCTCAGCGAGATGGAGCGCTGGGTCGACAGCCTCGGCGGGTAGGCGGCGGAGGAGCGGCGGGGCCGCGCGCCGTCCGTGGGCGCCGGTTCCCTTGGCGGCCCGCGAGGGCGTCGCCGCGGGACCCGGGCCGCCGGCGACTTGACGCCGCGAAGGGCGAGCCGGTGGGGTGCGGCCATTCCCGGCTCCGCCGAGCCCGCGCTTTGAAATGGTCGCCATCGCCCTTGCTTTCGCCCACTCGGAGCCCCCGCGCCCGGCGGGGATCTCGCGGGTGGCTCGTCAGTTCAACAAGTGGGTGGAGATCCCCGCAATCCCCCGCCAGAGCTCCACCACCCTCGGCGTCCTGGAGGCCGGCTGTCGCGGCCCGTTCCCCGCGTTCGCAACCATCATTCGACCCGTCTCTGTCGACACAGATGCCCTGAGTGCACGTCTCCGAAAACAGAGAGGGGCTGAATGCAGATTCAGGCACACGGAGACGGGGTGAATGCGATTCAGTCGGGGTTTGAGAGCGCGGGTTAGCGCGAAAACGCAGGTTTATTCGTGGGTGCGGGCGTCGCTTGGCGTGGTGAACTGCTGTTCACACCCTCTCTGTTTTTCGCGGCTATCATTCGACCCGTCTCTGTCGACACAGGTGCCCTGAATGCGATTCAGGGCGCGGGGCCGAGGGGACCGGGGCTCAGGCGGGGAGGCGATTCGGGCCGGACGGGGCGTGACGCGGCGGAAAACCGCGGTTTCCGCGCGGCCCGGTCGTCTCGTGCGCCCCGCCCCTCGGGGGCACCGGGGACGGCCGCCGCGGGCGCTGGCGCGTCGGGACCCCGCGGAGGCGGCGCGCGCCGGTCGGGCTCGCCGGTTCAGGTCGTCGCCTCGGGCGCGTCGGCCTCGCCGGCGGGCAGGCGGCCTTCCAGGGCCGCGACGATGGTGGGCCGCAGGGCGGCGGGGGGCACCACGGCGTCGAGGGAGCCGACGCGCACCGCCCGCTCGACGGTGTGGATGCCGTCGAAGCGCTCGGCGAG
>WGAH01000274.1 GCA_015489145.1 Deltaproteobacteria bacterium | reverse complement strand
GTCCCGGCCCCTGCCGGATCGGCCTGCGAGGCGGTATGCTGGGGCGACCGCACGCCCCTGGACGTGCTGGAGGCTGGATGCGACGCTCCCATCGCCGGCTCCTCGGCAGACTCGACCTCATCACCCCGGGCCTGCTCCTCGCCCTGGCGGGCTGCAGGGGTTGCGCCGTCGACCCCCCGAGTCCCGGGCAGGGCCACTGGCCCGACAGCGGCGGAGACGTGGGGGATTCGGGCGACAGCGGCCAGGGCCCCGGCGACTCGGGAGGAGAGACCGGAACCACCCAGGGCGACTACCTCGACGAGCCCGGCGACGTGCTGACCTTCGACGCCGAGGATGCGACCACCGAGGTGGACCTCGCGGATCTCTCGGGCGACTCCAACAAGGACCAGGACATCTACCTCGTCCTGGTCAACCGCTCCTCCGACCCCTTCACCTTCTCGCTCGCCGAGCAGGTCAGCGACGGCGCGCCGTCCTCGGCGGGCGACACCGGGGCGCCGCCGCCCGCCCGGCGGGCCTCGCGGGGGCGCCGGGCCGCGCGGAGCGGCCGCCTCCACCCGGGCCCCGGCGGGCGCCGCCCGCCGATCGCCCCGCCGCCGGACGCGACGATCACCGAGGACGACATCGGTGTCGTCGAGCGCAACTTCTACGTGCGCACCTCCCTGGAGGACGACGAGGCCTACGAGGTGCGGCCGGCGGTGCTCGGGGCGCTCGGCGACAGCGTGGCGATCTGGGTCGACGTCGGCACGGGCATGGACTGGGACTACGACTGCGACGGCGTCGTCGACGTGGTGGCCACCGAGCCCGAGGCGGACGGCTTCGACAACTGCGACCTGCAGGTCATCGCCGACATCGTGGACGCCAACATCATCCCGAACGTGCGCGCCACCTTCGGCGAGGAGTCCGACGTCAACGGGGACGGGCGCGTCAACGTCGTGATCTCGCCGGTGCTCAACGAGATGACGCTCGCCGCCGAGGACGACGAGGACCGCTCCGTGCCCCTGTGGTCCTACGCCGACCCGGAGACCGACCTCACCGAGTGGGATGCCGAGGCGAACCCGTACTCCAACTACCAGGAGGTCCTGTTCGTCTTCGCGCCGGATCCCGGGTACTTCAACCCCCTCGCGGCGGTGGACGTCGAGGAGTACACCTCGATGCGCCTCGCGGCGCAGATCGCGCGCTCCTTCGAGCAGCTCGTCTCCTACAACAACCACGTCCTCCGCTGGGAATCGGACCCGGAGGACACCTGGCTGCGCGAGGCGATGGGCGCCCTGGCCGCCGACCTCACCGGCTTCGGGGCGGTCTACTACGACGCCGCCTGGGACTACGTGGACGCCACCCACCTCGAACCCGTGGTCGCCGAGGACACCGGCGGCTCCCTGAACACCGGTTCCTGGGGCGCGCAGTACCTGTTCCTGCGCTACCTCGTCGACGTCTACGGCACCGAGCTCCTCGCGCTGCTCACCGACACCGACCAGGTGGGCGTCGACAACGTCGAGGGCGCCGTCGCCGCCCTGTCGGGCGAGGAGCCGAGCTTCGACGACCTCGTCCTCGACTTCGAGGTGGCCCTGCTCACCTCGGGGGTGACCGGGGCGGACGGCAGCGCGCTGGTCGACCCGGACACCTGGCCCCCCTTCCAGCCGGCGAGCACCGTCTCGGCTCCCACCGAGAACCCGGAGTCCGGCGACCTGTACGGCGCCAACGGCTACCAGATGGGCATCAACATCGGCGGCGAGAACCGCTACATGCAGGGCGGCACGACGGACTCGCCCACCGAGGTCGCCGAGAACAACGTGACCATCGGGAACACCGACTTCCTCACCGCCGCGGGCAGCATGGCCTACTCCGGCTACGTGGTCGGCGGCTACGGCGCGGCGGTGGTGCGGCTGGTCGACCTGCAGTACGACGCGACGAAGCTCGTCATCGCCGGCAGCCACGCCGACTACTTCGGCGCGGTCATCCGGTGGAACGACCCGGACGACCAGGACTGGAAGATCGAGACCATCGCCTCGGCCACCGACCAGAGCAACAGCGCCCTGCCGGCCCTGCCCGAGGACGGCTCGCCGATCACGGTGCTCGGCACGATTCGCGAGCCGGGCACGACCCAGGCCATCGACGAGGAGGGGCAGGTCTCCGAGGCCCTGGTCTACGACACCGACCGCTACCTGCTCGACCTCACCGACCGCCCGTCGAGCGAGACGGTGCGCGTGGCCGTCAAGCTGGAACGCCACTACGACGGCTCCGAGCCGGCGCTGTACGACCCCTGGGTGGCGGTGGTTCCGGCCGACTGGCTGCCCATGCCCACGCCCGAGGGCACGGCCCGCAGCTCGGCCTGCCCCGACGGCATCGACTTCGCCTACCCCGGCTCGGTGCTCGACTACCTCTACTACCAGGTGTTCCTCTCGCCGACGGCCCTGTCGGAGCAGGCCGACTTCGACCCCTGCGGCGACCAGCAGGACGCCGAGACCACCTGCGAGGAGGACTGGGATCGCGACGGAGTCCTCGACGTGGACGAGCCCCGGCCGTCCACCCTGCTCCAGCAGGTCTGGGTGATGCAGTGCACGCTGGCGGGGCGCGACATCGACGCGATCACGCCGGCCGACGAGAGCATCTTCGACTTCGACGAGACGGACGAGGACGACACCGCCTGGACCGATCGGAGCCTCGACCTCGGCGGCCGCACCGACGATTCCGGCGAGGACGCCTTCCTCTACACCGACCTCGCCGGCGGCGGGGAGTACGTGATCGTGGTGGGCGGCAACCAGGACACCGGGCCCTACGAGCTCACGATCTGGCAGGTCGACGCTGACTGAGCCCCCCGCCATCCCCGGCCCCACCCCGG
>WGAH01000273.1 GCA_015489145.1 Deltaproteobacteria bacterium | reverse complement strand
GGGGGAGAGGCGCTCGACCGCCCGGAGGCGGGCGGAGCGCGAGCGCGGGTGTTCCGGCTCCAGGACGGCGCCGGAAAGGGGACGGCGGAGGACGCGCCGGACGCGCGGGGGCTCGACCGGGTGGCCGTAGGCATCCCGCGGGGTGCCGATGGCGGCGGCCTCGCGGAAGAAGCGCTTCACGGCCCGGTCCTCGATGGAGTGGAAGGTCAGCACGGCGAGCCTCCCGCCGGGGCGGAGCAGGTCGAGGGCCGCGCGCAGGGCGCGGTCGAGCTGCCCGAGCTCGTCGTTGACCGCCATGCGAATCGCCTGGAAGGTGCGGGTGGCGGGGTGGGTGCGGCCGCCGCGGTAGCCCGAGGCCCGGGCGACGCAGGCCGCGAGGGCCGCGGTGCTGCGCCACGGGCGGCCGTCGAGGATGGCGCGGGCGATGCGCCGGGCCCGCGGCTCCTCGCCGTACTCGCGGAGGACGCGGGTGAGGGTGTCGAGGTCCACGGCGTCGAGGAAGCCCGCGGCGTCGAGGGGCTGGTCCGGGTCCATGCGCATGTCGAGGGGGCCGTCGCGCAGGAAGGAGAAGCCGCGCCGGGCCTGGTCGAGCTGCCAGGAGCTGACGCCCAGGTCGAGGAGGATGCCGTCGAAGGGGCCGAGATCGCCGGCCAGCGCCGCCATGTCGGCCATCGCGCCGCGCACCAGCCGGGCGGCCTCGCCGAAGCGGGCGAGGCGCGCCGAGGCGGCGGCCAGCGCCTCGGGATCGCGGTCGATGCCCACGAGAAACGCGCCGGGACCGGACGCTTCGAGGACCGCCTCCGCGTGTCCGCCGCCGCCGACGGTGCCGTCGAGGAAGCGGCCCGCGACGACGGGCCCGGCGCCGGGCCGGCGCACGAGCACGTCCACGACCGCGTCGAGGAGGACCGGGTGGTGGCCGAAGCGCTCATCGGTCATCCCCCTCCTCCCGCGGCGCGTCCTCGATCTGCTCCACCGCCTCGAAGCCGGTCACCGCCTGCCAGCGCTCGGCCGCCTGGCGCAGCACGGCCTCCCAGCGCGGGCGCGACCAGAGCTCGAACCACTCGCCGCTCGTGAACAGGTACAGGTCGCGGTCGAGCCCGAAGGTGCGCCGGGTCGCCACGGGGATCGACATGCGCCCGGAGCCGTCGATGCGAACCCGGGTGGCCAGCGACTCGATGGCCATGCTGAACAGGCGGGAGTTCGGGTGCAGCGGCCCCTTGGCGGTGTAGCGCGCGCGCAGCTTCTGGAACTCGGCCACCGGCAGGAAGCTGAGCCCCCCGTCCGGTCCCTCCTTGCCGAAGGCCACCATCATGCTGATCCCCTGCTCCTGCAGGTGGCGGGCGATCTCCCGCGGCAGGTGCACCCGGCCCTTGTCGTCCAGCGTCAGTTCGGCTGTGAGCGGGGTGATCGGCATCGGGACCTGCGGGAGCGGCGGCGGCGGGCGGCGAGGCTGGGACCGGCCTCCACTCTATCACCCCTTTTTTCCACCTCGGCCACCCCGCGGAGCCCTCCGGGGGCGTGGAACGGTAAGGTCTTGTCACACATCAGTGATTTCAATGACTTGCGATGACACCTGTCCGCGTGGAACCCGCGCCTGCGTGAGCGGAACACCCGGCCAGGCGGGCCGGAGAAGGCGCGGACTCCCGAAGCACGCTCCCTGTGGAACGGCGGGCGTGGAGCGGTCGCCGGTCGGGCGCGCGGGGTAAGACCGCTGTAAGTCTCGGATGAAAGCCCGCTGTTCGCTTCGCCCGCCCGGGCGGGGCCGCGGTCCCTCGTGTTCCACGGCGGCGCCGGTGGCGGGGGGTGCGAGGGGTCTGAGGTGGGAAGAAGTGGAACAGCATCCGGTCCCCGGCGGGATAGGTGGAGCGGCCGGGCGCCCGGGTGGCGCCGGCCACCGAAACCGTGGGAGGACCCGTGGGGCGCAAGGGAAAGGCCGGGGGCTGGACGCGCGGTCGCGACGGCGAGGCGGTGCGCCTCGTCGCCGAGAACCGCAAGGCCCGCCACGACTACGAGATCCTCGAGGAACTCGAGGCCGGCCTCGAGCTGCGGGGCAGCGAGGTCAAGAGCCTCCGGGGCGGCAAGGGCAACATCGCCGAGGGCTTCGTGCTCTTCGAGGAGGGAGAGGCCTGGCTTCTCGACGTCCACATCCCGCCCTACGCCCAGGCCGGCCCGTACCACAACCACGAGCCGCGCCGCCGCCGGCGCCTGCTCCTCAAGCGCCGCGAGCTCGACCGCTGGGCGAAGAAGGTGCGCGAGCGCGGGCTGACGGTGGTGCCCCTGCGCCTCTACTTCCGCGGCGCCTGGGTCAAGGTGACCCTGGGCCTGGTCCGCGGGCGCAAGCTCCACGACAAGCGCGACCGCCTCAAGGAGAAGGACGCCCAGCGCCAGGTGCGCGACCAGCTCCGCGACGGCCGCTGACCGGCCGGCATCGTCGCGGGGGAGGGCGCGGCAGGATGCCGCGTCTACGCCGGCATCGCGTCGTGAGCGCCGGCCTCCGGCCGGCGTCGCTGGAGGGAGGGCCCGCCGGTTCCTCACCCCGGATCCGTCCGGCCCGCCGAGGCCCATTGCTGCCGCGGCAGCCGTGGCATATCGGGGCGGCATGTCCATCCAGCCCGTGTTCGCCGTCCTCTCCGCAGGCACCCTCGTCGGCGGCATCGCCGCCGCCTGGGTTCTCGCCATCGCCCTCCTGGCCTGGCGCCGGCTGGCGGGCGCCGCCGCCGCCGCGCTGATGGGCGCCGGCGTCGCCGCCTACCTCACCCTCCAGCACAGCCCGGCCTCCGGCAGCTCCTTCTGCACCGTGAACGCCGTCATCGACTGCGACGCGGTGAACCGCAGCGCCTGGTCCGAGCTGTTCGGCATCCCGATCGCCCTGCTCGGCTTCGGCTTCTACGTCGCCGTCCTGGCGGTGCTGGCCCTCGGCCGCCTGCGCCGGGACGACCACCCGCGCGCCCCGCACCTCCTCGTGCTCGGCGGCGGCGCGGCGGTGCTCTACTCGGCGGTGCTCGCCGGCGTGTCGGCCCACATGGGCAAGTGGTGCCTGCTGTGCGTGTCGATGTACGGCTTCAACACCCTCATCCTCGTCGCCGGCCTGCTGGCGGCCCGGCGCTCGGACGCCTCCCTCGGGGCGGGCCTGGCCGAGCTCCTGCGCGGCAAGACCGACAAGAGCCTCGGCGCCTTCGCCACCGCCGGCGTCCTCGCCGTCGTGGTCGGGCTGTTCGTCTACGGGCGCGCGGGCGGCACGGCCGCCGCCGACGCCGGGAGCGACGACCTCGCCTCGCTGTACAAGGCCACCGAGGGTCCGCTGGAGCTCGACGGCACCGAGCCCATCCTCGGCCGCAAGGACGCCCCCTACACCGTCGTCGAGTTCGCCGACTTCCAGTGCCCCGCCTGCGCCGCGGCCACGCCCCAGGTCTTCGAGATGGTGCAGGCCGACCCCGACATCCGGGTGCTCTACAAGAACTTCCCGATCAGCAGCGTCTGCAACCGCCTCATCGAGGGCCCGCGCCACGCCCGCGCCTGCCCGGCGGCCTACGCCGGCGAGTGCGCCCGGCAGCAGGGGCGCTTCTGGCAGCTCGAGAAGCTGATGTTCGCCAACCAGGAGTTCCTCGGCGACGACGACATCCGCTTCATGGCGAAGCAGGCGGGCCTCGACCTCGACGCCTTCGAGACCTGCCTGGCCGACCCGCGCACCCGCGAGGCGATCGCCGCCGACGTGGACGCCTCCGAGAAGGTCGGCGTCCACTTCACCCCGTCCTTCTTCGTGCAGGGCCTGTTCCCCGACGGGCGCTGGGTGCTCGTCGAGGAGGGGCCCGTGGCGATCCGGCGGCTGGTGGAGGCCCACCGGGCCGGCGCCGAGCTTCCCCCGCCCCCGGCGCGGTAGCCGCGGCGATGCGCGACTGGGTCCAGCTCGACGCCCTGGTGGAGCGCGGCGCCGTGGAGCTCGCCAGCGCGGCGCTGTTCGAGCTCGGCGCCACCGGCATCGAGGAGCGCTGGCCCGAGGGCGAGGCGCCCCCGGTGCGCCAGCCCTGGGACACGGGGCCGCCGCCGCCCCTGCCCGGCCGGGTCGTGCTTCGCGCCTGGTTTCCCGCCGAGGGCGGCGACCCCGAGGCCTGGGCCGCCCGGGCCGGGGCGGCGCTGGGGCGGTGGCTGCGGGCCGAGCCCGCGGCGGTGCTCCTCGGCGAGGAGGACTGGGCGAGCGCCTGGAAGCGCGGTTTCCGGCGCATCGTGATCAGCGAGCGCCTGGCGGTGGCGCCCCCCTGGGAGGCCCTTCCCGGCGACCTGGTGGTCGAGCCGGGCATGGCCTTCGGCACCGGCGAGCACCCGACCACCCTCGCCTGCCTCCGGGCGGTGGACCGCCTGGCCCGCCCCGGGGGGCGCTGCCTCGACGTGGGCTGCGGGACGGGGGTGCTGGCCCTGGCGGCGGCGAAGCTCGGCATGGAGGCCCGGGGGGTCGATCACGACGTCGAGGCCGTGCGCGCGGCCCGGGCCAACGCCGAGCGCAACGGCCTCGCCGCCCGCTTCGACGCCGCCCCCCTCCACGAGATCGACGGCGCCTGGGACCTGGTGGTGGCCAACGTCTTCGCCGAGGTCCTCTGCGCGCTCGCCGACGACCTGGTGCGCCTGACCGGCGGCGCCCTGGTGCTCGCCGGCGTGCTGGCCGACCGGCAGGCGATGGTCGAGGCCTGCTTCTCGGCCCTGCGCGTGGTGCGCCGGGAGCGCGACGGCGACTGGGTGGCGCTGGAGCTGCGGCCGTGAGGCGCTTCTGGTCGCCGGTTCCCCTCGACGACCCGCCGGAACGCCTCCTGCTCGACGCCGGCGAGTCGCACCACCTCCTGCGGGTGGTCGGCATCGCCCCGGGCGAGGCCGTCGAGGTGTTCGACGGTCGGGGTCACGCGGTGCGCGCGCGGCTGCTGGGCGCGCGGGAGGGTCGCGCCGAGCTGGCGGTGGAGGCGCCGGCCGCCGTCCCCCGGCGCCCGGCCCGCTGGCTCCTCGCCGGCCTGTCCCGCGCCGCCGCCTTCGACACCGTGGTCCGCATGGCCACCGAGCTGGGAGCCACGGTGATCCAGCCGGTGCTCGCCGACCGCTCGGTCGCGCGCGGCGACCGCCGCGACCGCTGGCTCCGCATCGTTCGGGCCGCCGCGAGCCAGTGCGGTCGCGCCGACCTTCCCGAGGTGCGCGCCCCGGTCCGCCTGGCGGCGGCGCTGGCGGCGCTTCCCGTCGACCTGCCGCTGCGCCTGTGCGTGCCGGGGGCCGAGCGCCTGGCGCCCGTGCCCGGTCCCGCCGCGGTCGCCACGGGGCCCGAGGGCGGCTGGAGCGAGGCCGAGGTGGCCCTCGCCCGGGAGCGCGGCTGCGCCCTGGTGGGCCTCGGCCCGACGGTGCTGCGCGC
>WGAH01000272.1 GCA_015489145.1 Deltaproteobacteria bacterium | reverse complement strand
CGCCGCGCCCTCGCCGGGGACGGCCGCCGAGGCCAGCCCCGCCGCCCCCTACCAGGCCCGCGCGGATCTCCGCGAGGAGTACCTCGCCGGCGAACCGCTCGTCGTCCGCGTCGAGCTGGCCAACCCGAGCGGCCACCCCCTCGCGGTGCCCGACGTGGGCCGGCGCCCGTGGCTGGTGCGCTTCGCCCTGCAGCCCGTCGACCCGCGGAGCGGTGAGCCGGCGGGGCAGCGGGAGGTTCGCCGCACCACGCCGCCGGCCGCCGACCCGGGCGGCGTCGTCACCCTGTCCGCCGGCGGGCGCCGCGAGGTGTGGCTGGAGGTGCCGAGCGGAGCGGCGCTGCGTCCAGGAAGCTACGACTTCGCCGTCATTCTCGACGACGGCACCCCCGAGGGCCGCCTCCTGGCCCACCGGGCGATCCGCCTGGCGGCTCCCCGGCCGGTCCACGTCGACCTCGGCGACTCCGGCGACCTGACCGTCCGGCAGGGGGCCTCGGCGGTCTGGGTCCACCGGGCGGCGCGGGGCTTCGACCTCTACCGGCTCCGGGCCGACGGGCGCGACCCCACCCGGGTGCTGGGCGACGACTTCCTGCTGCACCTCGAGCACGCCGTCGAGCCGGTGCTCAGCGCCACCCGCCCGGCCGACGCCTCCGGCCCCCACGTCGTGTGGATGGAGGGGCCCCGCACCGTCGCCTGGCTGCGGGTGCAGGGGCGGGGGATTCGCGGGCGTCCCGGGCGCAGCGACGCGCCCTGGCCGCGGGTGTCCCTGGCCGGCCGCCCGGCCACGGACGGGGACGGGCGCGTGGTCGTGCCCTTGTGGGTGCCGGACCCGAAGGGCTCCGGGGGGTCGCTGCGGGCCCTCGTGGCCGGTGGCCGCGAGCCTCCCGGCTACCGCCTGCTCGCCCACCTCGACGCCGCTCCGCGAGCCGTGATCGCCGCGGTGGACGACGCCGGCACGCCGCGGTTCCTCGTGGTGGGGCGCGACTTCGTGGACCGGTTCGCCCCCTCGGGGCTCTCGGCGCCCGGGGTCCCCCTGTCCGGGCGCCGCCTGTTCGCGGCGCCGGCGGGGAGCGCCCTGGCCTGGGCGGGCCTCGGGGTGCTGCCGGAGCGCGGCGACCACCCCGGCGGTCGCGCCGTCGCCGTGGCACTCGTCGCGGACGGGGCGCTGACGCTTCGCTGGCTGGACCTCTCGGGCCGGCCCATCGCCGCGCTGCCCCCCGTTCCCCTGCCGGAAGGCGCCGAGCTCGTCGACTGCCTGCCCCGGGGCTACGACCCGCCGGGCCTGCTCCTCCGCACCCCCGAGGGGCCGCGCTTCGTCGAGGGCGAGCGGCGCATCGACCTCGACACCGCCACCGGGGTGCGCCTGCTGCGCGCCGCCGACGGCCGGGTGGCGCTGTGGGAGGCGGGGAGCGCCGCGCCGGTGCGCGCCCGGTTTCTCACGAATCCTTGACGCGCGAACGCCCCGCGAGGCGATGCCCGCGGGGCGGCTCGGCGGCGCGCGGCCCTACTGGCAGCAGAGGGACGGCATCTCGGAGCAGAACTGGTCCTCGGGGAAGTTGAGGCACATCGTGTCGTCCACGTCGTCGCCGCAGACCCCGGGGTTGGCGCAGCAGAAGGCCGTGAGCATCGAGTAGCCCTGGTCGAGCCAGGCCCGCTCGGTGTCGGTCTCGGTGTCGTCGGCGGTCATGCAGTAGGCCGTCTCGAGGGCCTCGCTGCAGGACAGCACCTCGCCGTTCTCCGGGTCGAGGCTCTCGCCCTTGATCGTGCACTCGTCGACGCCCAGCCCCTCGTTGAGCCGGCGGCAGGTGCCCTCGACGGCCATGGCGCCGAAGGACAGGGTGCCGTCGTTCAGCGGCACGCTGAAGGTCTCGAGCATGACCGTGAACTCGACACCCTCGCGCAGCTCGGTGTCGATGGTGCAGTACTCCGGCGTCGCCCGGCCGGCGTGGGCGTTGGTGATGTCGCTCACCGTCGAGTTCTGGGTGCACTCCCCGTACTCGATCTCGATCTGCCGGCCGAGGCTGTCGGTGTAGTAGCCCGTGAAGTCGCCGAGCTCGACGCCGGGGGAGCCGGTGTAGTAGGAGGTCAGGCCGGCGAACATGTCGATGTCGCCGTCGTCGGCCTGGTAGTCGGCGTAGACGAAGCGCTCGTCGGGGTTGGTGGCCGCCCGCGCCTGGTTCCAGAAGACCGTCTCGGGGTCGACGACGAGGCAGACCGAGCCTCCGGTGCCCTTGAAGGTGTAGGTGGCGCCGCCCTTCTTGCCGATCTCGGGCGGACCGACCTGGGCGTACAGGCAGTTCCGGGCCCCGTTGTCGTCCGTCTGCTCGCACCAGGCGAGCCGGTCGGAGGCCGACAGGTACTCCTGGTACTCGTCCGCGGTCAGCACGCGCAGCTCGCCGGCCTCGACGACGGAAGGCGCGGTGGACTTGTTCTCGGGCAGGAGGGTGTCGGCGCGCCGGTCGCAGCCGACGAGCGCGAGGACCGCCAGGCCGAGGGCGGTGCGGCTACTCCACATAGTGGTACCCCATGGTGATCTCGAAGTCCTGGTCGGGATCGGTGATGACGGCGGGCTCGTCGGTGACCCAGTCGCCGCTGTCGATGTAGTCGCCCGGCCGGTTGAGCACGAAGCTCTGGTTGGTCCCCTCGTAGTGCTGGTCGTCGTACCAGTAGAAGTAGTTGCCGCTCTCGGGGTCGCAGGTCAGGAAGTCGTAGTCCTGGCTCGGCATGTCCACCCAGCCCCAGACCGTGACCCCCTCGCGGAACAGCGTGTGGAGGATGTCGAACTCCGCGACGAGGTAGTCGCCGTCCTCCTCGAAGTCGACGTCGCCGATGAAGTCGAGCTCGTTCTCGCTGGTGTAGTCGGCTTCCTCGAAGCAGTACTCGCGGTACTCGTCGGGGCCCACCGGGTTGCCCTCGCCGTCGACGATGGGATCGTGCAGCGAGTTGGCGAAGTAGTCGATCACGTCCTCGAGGTCGCTGAACCGGCCCGTGACCATCTTGCAGACGGTCTGCTCGTAGCAGCCGCCGTGGAAGCGGCCGACCGTGGTCCCCCCGTAGGGGTAGGAGTTCGGCTCCTGGTTGTCGTCGAGCACCGGGCCCTGCTCGGGGTGCGGGTACGGGTAGAGCCCGTCCTGGACCGACGCGTAGACCCCGATGTAGACGGGCCCGAGCGCGCGCTTGTCGTCGATCTCCCAGGTGTTGTAGGTGCTGTCCTCGAGGGTGAGCTGCACCGCTTCCTTGGGAATGCGGAGCGTGCCGTGGAGATCCTTGTGCTCCAGGGCGTCCTCGGTGTAGGTGCACCCGGCGAGGAGGGCGGCGATGGGGATGAGGAATCGCATGGCTCAGAACTCGTACTCGGCGCCGATCTGCACCGAAATGGGGCTTTGACGGTTGTAGATGGTCCAGCGGTTGTCGCTGCTGATGGTCGCGTACTCGCCCTTGCGGTTGTTGGTGATGTTGTAGACCTGCAGCTCGGCGGCGAGGTTGCCCTTGCGGACCGGGATGTCCTGCCGGACGAGGATGTTGAGGTCCCACCAGGACTCGGTGCGGGCGTAGGTGCCGACGGTCTGCTTGAGGTAGCTCCCGCCGCCCTGGAAGGCGTTGGAGTAGTACCGGCTTATCGGGTAGCCGCTCTCGAAGAAGAAGGTGCCGCCGAGCTGGGTGGTCCAGGGGTCATCCGGGATCTCCCAGGCGAAGCCGGCGCTCACGTCGTGGCGGATGTCGGTGCCGAGGTAGCCGTTGACGTAGTACTCGACCTGCGGGGGCACCGCGAGGAAGGCGCTCGGGGCGGTCTGCACGGAGCCGCGGCTGATCGTGTAGGAGTAGGTGCCCTGGGTGGTCCAGCGGTCGGCCCAGGCCCGCTTCCAGCCCACGTCGGTGCGGTAGTAGTCGCGGCGGGCGATGTTGGGCGTGCGGAGGCGGTAGTAGGTGCGAAGCTCGCCGTCGCCGGAGCCGAGCATGTTGTAGCCGGTCTCGTCCCAGATGAGGTTCAGCTCGTCGAAGGCGTAGAGGTTCCGGGTGAACTTGCCGGTGAAGTAGAGGGTGGCGGCGAAGTCCTGCACCACCTCGCGCTCGACGCCGACGCTGACGATGTCGGCGCGGGGCACGATCGTGCCGTCGATGACGGTGTTGGTGTTCTCGAGCGGGGTGTAGGAGTAGTTGTTGGAGGCGGTGCTCTCGTAGCCCTGCTGGTAGTACTGGTAGAAGAACTCGCCGAGGAAGAGCTTGGAGCCGAGGCCGGACTGGCTCATGTAGTCCGCGACGCCGAGGCGGCTGGTGTCGTTGAACCGGCCCACGGAACCGACGAGCTTGGTCTTGGCGTTGGCCCAGGGGTCCCAGATCGCGCTGAAGCGGGGCCCGAACATGGCGGCGTCGATGATGGTCTCGCCGACGTCGTTGTTGAAGACCTGGCGGTCCCAGCGGGTGCCGTAGCGGAAGGTGAGGTTGTCGACGGGCTTGTAGACGTCCTGGATGAACAGGCCGTAGGTGTGGGCGGTGGTCACGTAGTGGAAGGGCCCCGTGTACTCGACCCAGTAGTAGTTCTGGTAGGTGTCGGGGTTGTAGCTGACCTCGTTGAGGTCGACGTAGTACATGTCGCCGGTGACGCCGAAGGACTTGTCCCAGATGAGCTGGTCGTAGCTGGCGCCGATCTTGATGTCGTGGGTGCCGCCGAAGTCGACCTGCAGCAGGCTGAACTTGGAGCCGATGCTCGCCCGCCAGCGGTCGTCGAAGTCCCACAGCACGTAGTTGTTGCTGTTGTAGGCGCGGTAGCTGCCGAAGCGCCCCGGGGTCTCGAAGTCGATGCTGTTCTCGAGCTCGTCGGCCTCGCAGGGGTTGTAGCCGAGGTCCTTGTTGTGGGTGCAGGGGACCTGGTAGCGCTCGATGAAGGACTTCTGCAGGAGGGTCTTGGTCTCGAGGAAGGCGTCC
The DNA here is from genome assembly GCA_015489145.1 of Deltaproteobacteria bacterium. Lineage (GTDB taxonomy): Bacteria > Myxococcota_A > UBA796 > UBA796 > UBA2385 > S143-5. The sequence goes on along the minus strand of WGAH01000272.1, from coordinate 1,266 downwards.
GGCGAGATGAACCAGTCCCACTGGAGGCTCAGCGCGAAGCCGCCCTGCGCCTGCCGGCCCTGGGCCTCGGGGCGGGTGTAGCGATCGCTCTGGTCGATGTTGTCGATGGTCGAGGGATCGGTGGTCGCCAGGATGGTGAAGCGGTGGTCGGTCGACGGCTGGAAGGTGAGCTTGCCGAGGAGGTAGTGGCCGTCGAAGTCGCGGGGCAGGTCGATGCCGACGTTGGCGATCAGCGTGCGGCTCTGCTGGTAGGAGGCGATGAACCACGCCTTGTCCCGGATGATGGGGCCGCTGACCTTCGCGACGATCCGGTAGGTCCGGTAGGTGCTGTCGAAGTCGGTGGGGGCCAGCTCGGAGCCGTCGGCGGCGTAGACCGCGTCGAGCTTCGGCGACCAGTCACCGTTCTGGTGGTAGGCGCCGATGAGGGTCTCGAGGTTGTTGCCGCCGCTCTCGGTGACCACGTTGACCGAGCCGCCGAGGTTGACGCCGTACTCCGGGTCGAAGGCGCTGGTCAGGACCTCGATCTGCTCGATGGCGTCGAAGTTGAAGTTCAGCGAGAAGGTGCCCGTGACCGGGTCGGTGATGTTGATCCCGTCGAGCAGGTAGGTGTTCTCGTTGTAGGCGGAGCCGGCGACGTTGGGGTTGGACCCGCCGGTGACGCCGGCCGCCATCTGGACCGCCTGCTGGTAGCTGTTGCCCACCGGCATGCGGTCGAGGAATTCCTTGGTGAGGACGCTGCCCTGGTTGGCCGACTCGGTGTCGATGACGGGCTTTTCCTCCTCGACGACCATGACCTCCTCGGCGGTGGCCATCTTCATCTCGATCGTGAGGATCGTGTTCCGCCCGATGTTGACGTCGAGGTTCGGCCGCTCGTACTTCGCGAAGCCGGCCATCTCGGCGGTCAGGCTGTAGGTGCCCGGGGGCAGCTCGATGAACAGGAAGCGACCGTTGTCGTCGGTTTCCTGCTGGCGGATGCCCATCATGTTCTCGGACTTGATCGTCACGAGGACGCCCGGGATGGGCAGACCTCCTTCGTCGATCACGGTGCCCTTGATGGCACCCGTGGTCACGGAGGCCCAGGCGGTGCTGGAGAGGGCGACGAGGAGCAGCAGCAGCCGCAACAGGAAGCGGAACCGGGGCATGGGGCCTTTCCTTCGAACGTACCTGTGCGCAGAGGCAGGGTGTGGTCACCGGGCCGCACCCCTATCGCAGCCGGGCCGGTCGCGCCCAGGGGTGCTCGAAGTAGGGGAGGGATAGGCGAAGCGC
>WGAH01000271.1 GCA_015489145.1 Deltaproteobacteria bacterium | reverse complement strand
CCCTCGACCCCCGCCCCGAGGTGGCCGGCTGGGTCGTCGAGCAGGGCGACGACCTCGAGGCCACGCCCACCGACGAGGTCTTCGACTCCCTCGCCCGCGCCGACCGCCAGCGCCGGGTCACCGACGCCGAGGCCCGGGTCAAGGCCGAGGCCGCCGCCTTCTGGCGCGACACGATGGCGCTGGCGAAGCAGGGCGGCGAGGAGGGGCGGCAGGCGCTCGAGGCCTTCATCCAGGAGTACGGCGACGTGCGCCTGAGCCTGGAATGGTCGCTGGTCGTGCCCGAGGTGCGCGAGGCGCGCAAGGCCCTGGCCCACTTCGACGAGCTGGCCTCGCCCGAGGCCTCCCCGGTCGAGGCGCTGGAGCCCTGCGACGACCTCGTCGCCCTCGAGTCCGGCGCCATGCTCGGCCACCTCACCGACGGCCAGCGGGCCTGCCTCGAGAACCGCATCCAGACCGAGCGCCTGCAGACCCTCCGCAACAAGATCAGCCGCCTGCTGCTCGTCGACGCCGAGGCCCGCGGCGACAAGGCCGAGTGGGAGCGCCTCATCGTCCGCCACCTCGAGGACATCGACCGCTCCGACCCCGACCTCTGCATGCGCTACGCGGTCTACCTGTTCAAGAACGGCGACCTCGAGGACCTCGAGGACGCGATTCACTGGGCCGACTACGCCCTCGAGAACAAGCACGTCTGGAAGCCGCCCCAGTACGCCAAGAAGGTGTCCAGCCTGTTCCGCCTGCGCGCGGAAGCGGCCAACCGCCTCTGGGTGGCCGCCGAGAAGCGCTACCGGGAGGACCCGACCCCCGAAAACGACGAGGAGACGCAGGAGTACCGCGGGCAGGCGATGGACTACGCCCGGGAATGGCTCGACTTCGCCCGGGCGGCCGGCCAGGACTACAAGGCCGCCCTCAACCTCTGCACCTCGGCCTCGGGCACGGCCGACTTCTGCCTGGGCCGGTGACGGGACGCGCGGAAGAACCCCTGCCCGAGCGGGCGGAGGTCGCCGTGGTCGGCGCCGGGGTGGCCGGCCTGAGCGCGGCGCTCGGCCTGGCCCGGGGCGGCGCCGGGGTCGTCGTCCTCGACCGGGCGCCGGCGCCGGTGCCCGAGGGGCCCTGGGCCGCCACCGTGGGTCTCGCCGAGCACCCCGGGCGCCTGGTGGCGGCGGTGGGGCGGTCGGCCGCCGCCGCCATCCTGCGGTTCAGCGTCGAGGGGCTCGACCTCCTCGCGGAGGCCGGCCACCTGCGGCGAACCGGGGGCCTCGCGCTGGCCGGCTCGCCGGCCGAGGTGGACGAGGTGCGCGCGGGGGCGGCGGTGCTGGCGGACCTCGGGGTGCCCGCCGAGGTCTGGGAGGCCGGGCGGGCGGCGGCGGCGCTCGGCGGCGAGGTCCTGGTGCCCGGCGCGCCGGCGCGCTTCGTCCCGGCCGAGGGCGCGGTGGACGCGGACGCCCTGGTGGCCGATCTCGCCGGCCGGGCCGAGCGAATCGGCGTGCGCCTCCTCCGGGGCGCGCCGGTGATCGGCATCGAGGACGCGCCGACCGGCGTCGACCTCGTGCTGCCGGGCGGCCGGCTGCGGGCCGAGGTGGCGGTGCTGGCGGCGGGCTGGTCGCTGGCCTCCCTCGACCGCTGGTTCGCCGACAAGGTCCACCCCGTCCGGGAACGGAGCCTGCGGGTGGACGGCGCGCGGCCAGGCGTCGTCGCCACCACGGCCCACGGCTTCTGCACCCTCGCCCCGGACGACGGCGGGGCCACGGTGCGCGGCTGCCGCTTCGCCACCCCCGACCTCGGCGTGGGGGCCACCGACCCGCACGAGGCGGTGCCCCCGGTGGAAGCCCGGCTCGCCGACCTCGCCCGCGCGCTGCTCGGGAAGGCGGCGACCCCCCGGTCCGCCGCGGGCCACCTCGCCACCCACACCTGCGACGGCCTGCCGGTGCTCGGCCCGGTGCCCGGGCGCCCCCGGCTCGTGGCCTGCGCCGGCTGGAACGGCCGCGCGGCGGCCCTCGCCCCCCGCGGGGCGGCGGCGGTGGCGCAAGGCCTCCTCGAAGGCCGCGCCGACGGCGTGCCGGCGCTGATGCGGGCGGACCGCTTCGTGTAGTGCACGCGCCCGGACGTCCTTGACCACCCGACAGGAGACAAGACGCGATCTGGCGCGGGCACGCGGGCGCGAAGCGACCGCCGCGGGGCGCGGCCCCCCTTCCATGGAACCGCTGGTGCCGGAGCTCGCGGGGTTCGCGAACCGCTCAGCCGTGGCGGCGCTCGCGGTGGTCAGGAACCCGCGAGCGGAGGCACTGCGCCGCGATCAGGTGGTGATGATGCGGTCGGCGCTCAGCCAGCGCCGGACCAGGGTGGCGGTCATCTCGCCGTCGAGGACCATGCGGCCGGCGGTGGAGCCGAGCTTGACGAAGTTGGCCGCGTGCGCGAGCTGGATCACCGGCCACGGGTGCCGCTTGAGGAACTCGGAGCGCGACAGGGTGCGAAGCAGGCCCTGGGGGATGAAGGGCTTGCTGAGCATCTGCGTCAGCGCGATCCAGAAGGTGTCCTCGACCGGCCGCGGGTAGTTGAGGTTCACCCGGTGCTGGTAGAAGGTGCGGGTGTTGTCCTCGCCGTCGATGTCGTACTCGCTGATCAGCCCGGAGTCGATCAGCTTCTTGTTCAGCTCGGAGCCCGGAAACACCGTCATGCTGAACAGGTAGAGGTCGTAGGGGTGCGGGAAGCTGGCGATCATCTCGAACAGCGCCCGCTTGTCGGCCTCGGTGCTCACCGGGTCGTCGAAGATGAGCTGGTAGTGCGGCGTGATGCCGAGGCGGTGGAAGAGCTGGCTGATCTCGGAGATCGAGTGGTTCTTGACCCGGCGGTCGTAGAGGTGGCCCGTGACCCGCTCCGAGGACTGGATGCCCATGTAGACGCCGGTGAGGCCGGCCTCGCGGAGCAGCACCAGGCGCTCCTCGCTCACGAGCTTGGGCTCGGTGAAGATCTCGAAGGGCAGGCCCACGTCGCGGCTGTAGAGCTCGCAGAAGCGCTTGAGCCAGTCGAGCTGGAAGTTGAAGACCTCGTCGTCGAAGCGCACCCGCTTGAAGGGCCAGTGGGTGCGGGCCTGGCGGATCTCGCGGATCATGCTCTCGGGGGAGCGGGTGCGGAACCAGCGCTGGCCCGGGTAGACGTCCTTCTTGTACGTCGAGTTGTAGCAGTACGAGCACTTGTAGATGCAGCCGCGGCTCCCCATCATCTGGAAGACCGGGTCGCCGTGCTGCGGGTCGCCGGTGCGAATGCCCTTGCCGTGGATGATGAACTTGCGGTCGTGGCTGTGGTAGTCGCGGAAGGGCAGCGTGTCGAGGTCCTTGATCAGCGGCATGAGCGGGTTGCGGACGACCTCGTCCTCGCCCACCCGGAAGTGCAGGTTGGGCGTCTCCAGGAGGTCGTCGGCGCCCCGGTCGAGGCGGTCGACCAGCTCGCGCAGGGCCAGCTCGCCCTCGCCGAGGAGCAGCATGTCGGCCACCTCGATGCTGCCCTTCGGGTCCATGGTGGGGTGCATGCCCCCCCACATCACCGGGATGCCGACGCGCTCCTGCACCGCGCGGGTGAGGATGCTCGCCTGGTGCACGTAGGCGCTGGCGCGAATCGAGATCGCCAGGAGGTTGATGCGCTCGCGGCGCAGCAGGCGCACGAGGTTGTCGATCTCGCGGGGCGTGGCGGGCTCGAGGTGGTTGCTCACCCAGTCCTTGAAGTAGATCTCGATGACCTCGTGGCCGGCCTCGCGCAGGACGGCGGCGAGCAGCCGCACCGCGTTGTTCTCGTAGTCCCAGGTCGACAGCAGCGCCACGCGCGGCCGCTCGAGGCGGGCGTCCCGGCGCAGCCGGGCGAGGCGTTCAGCGGAACCGGACGGGCTGGGGCTGCGGTGGCTCGGCTCGGTCATGGGGACGCTCCTGGTCGATCCATGCTAACCCCCCGCGGCGCGACCCCCAGGGCCGCGCTTCGGGGCGAGCGACCCGGCGTGTCCGGGGGGGCCGGCTGTCTCTTATACACATCTGACGCT
>WGAH01000270.1 GCA_015489145.1 Deltaproteobacteria bacterium | reverse complement strand
GCCCTGGCCCCGCGGGCAGCCGCCCATGTAGGATCGGAGCCGCGCCGGGGCAAGCCGCGCGGGCCGCGCGGCGCCCCCCCGTCCGGCGGCACCCGCTCCGGCGCAGGAGGTTCCGTGGCGCGCGTGGTGCTCATCAGCCCCGATCCCCGGCGGGCCGGCCCGGTGGCCGCCGCGCTCCGGGCCCTCGGCCACCGGGTCGACGGCCGGCGCAGCACCGCCGCCGCCCTTCGCGTGCAGGCCGACCTCTACGTCGCCTCCACCGAGCTGCCCCCCGACGCCCTCGGCCGCGCCCGCGCCCCGGTGGCCTGGTTCCGGCCCGAGGGCGCCGAGGCCGGCGAGCACCCGGCGGACCGCACCCTGGACGCCGACGCCGGGGAGGCGCGCTGGCGGGTTCTCCTCGAGGGCCTGCTGCCGCGCTCGCTGGAGTGGAGCGGCCTCGAGTTCCTCCGCACCATCGACGGGCCGGTGAGCCGCTACTCGCTGCTCCGCGCCTTCTTCCTGGCCTACCGCACCGGGGCCACCGGCCGCTTCGAGCTGACCGAGGCCGGGCGCTGGTCGGCCGACCTGCGCGAGGGCACCGTGGTCGCCGTGCGCGGGGTCGGCGGGCTGCTCGCCGGGCTCGGCGTCGAGGGGACCGAGGAGGACGACCTCGAGGCGCTGCTCGGACGCGCCATCGCCGCCGGCCACGCCCCGGACGAGGCGCTGCGGGCGGCGGCGCGGGGGCTCGGCCGGACGGTGGCCCGCGCCACGCTCGACGGCGCCGGCCGCGTGCGCTTCGTCGAGGGCGCCGCCCCCGAGGGCTTCGCGGCCCCGCTGCCGGTGCCCGTGCCGCGCATGCTGGCCGAGGGGCTGGCGGCCGAGCGGCCGGCCCGGGTGGTGCGGCGGGCCTACGCCCGGCGCCGGCGGGCGGCGGTGCGGGTCAACGTGCCCGCCGACGCCCCGGAGCACCGCCTCGGCCTGCCCCCCCGGGTGCTCGGCCTGCTGCGCCAGGCCGGCCACGCCGAGACCCTGGGCGAGCTGGTCAGCGACCCGCGCCGGGGCGAGACCGACGAGGCCTGGCTGGCGGTGGACCTCCTCGTCCACCTGGGTCTCGTCGAGACCGCGGAGCCCGAGACCCCCGCCGAGGCGCCGGCCAGCGCGCTCTCCGACGCGCTGCCGCCCGAGACCGGGGATCCGCGCGAGGCGGCGCTGGAGGCGGCGCTGGCCGACATCGAGGGGAAGGAACCCTGGGAGGTGCTCGGCATCACCTCGTCGCGCCTCGCCAACGAGGGCGCGGTCAACCGCAGCTTCGTCGAGCGCTCGGCGGAGTTCCACCCCGACCGCTACGTCGACGCCAGCCCCCGGGCCCGGGCGCTGGCGGAGCGCTGCTTCGCCGCGGTGCAGGCCGCCCGCGAGGCCCTCCGGGGGCGCGAGGCCATCGAGGAGCTGGCGGAGCGCCTGCTCGCCGCCGAGGAGGGGCGCCCCTACGTCTCGGCGCGGGAGCGCGCCGCCGCCCGGCTGCTGGCCAAGAAGGGCGAGGTCGCCTTCAAGAAGCGCGACTGGACCGAGGCGACCCGCCAGTTCCGGGAGGCCGCCCGGCGCGATCCCACCGAGTGGACCTACCGCTTCCGGGCCCTGCACGCCGCCTGGCTCGCCGGCGAGGCCGACGCGGACGAGACGGTCGAGGCCCTGCTGGCCCTGGAGGGACCGGCGGGCCGGAAGCGCGCCGAGGTGCTGTTCGCCGCGGGGGAGGTGCGCGTGAAGCAGGGCCGCGAGGACGCCGCGATGGCCCTGTTCCGCCAGGTGGTGGAGCTCGACGAGGAACACGTCGGCGCGCGCCGCTACCTGCGCCTGCACGAGATGCGCCGCCAGCGCCAGGCCGGGCAGCGCGGCGGCCTGTTCGGCCTGTTCCGCAAGCGGTAGCCCCGGCCCGGTCGGGAGGGGAGCCCGCGAGGAAGGCCGACCGACCGTCGGCCTCGTCGGAGGCGGCGAGGACGAGGCGCGCCGGCCGTTCGCGCGCATGATCCCCGTCGGGTGGTCGCCGGCGAGGCGGTGCGGTAGCAGGGGGGCACGGCCTCCCCCCCCGGCGCGGGGGCGCCGGCGCCGGTCGAGGAGGCGACATGGAACGCGCCCTCTACATCGCTGCCGCCCTCGCCCTGCTCGCGCCCTTCCTCGCCCGCGTCTGGCGGCGCGCCCCGCGCGTCCTCGACCACCTGGCCCTTCCCCTCGCCGCGATGGCCTTCGAGGTGGCCGCCCTCGGCATCGGCTGGGCGCGCGAGGGTCACCTGCCCCTCGACGCCTTCGCCCACGGTCTCGGCGCCCTGAGCCTCTGGGTGACGGTGGGCTGGCTCTACGTGCGCCGCCGCCCGCGCATGGAGTGGCTCGGCGCCGCGCTGCTCGGCCTCGCCATCCTCCTCGTCGTCGTCGGGCAGCTCGCCCCGGACCCCACCGCCCGCCCCGACACCGACCTCCGCACGCTGTGGTTCCCGCTGCACGTGCTGCTCATGCTGGTGGGCTTCCTCGGCTTCGCCCTGTCCTGCGCGATCTCGATCCTCTACCTCGTCGTGCGCCGCCGCCTGAAGGCCCGGCGCCTCGCCGGCATCGCCCGCCTGCCCTCCCTCGACACCCTCGACCGCCTCAACCTCCAGGCGATGGCGCTCGGCTTCGTCGCGCTCACCGCCGGCATGGTCGTCGGCGGCCTGTGGGGCGCCACCCGCGAGGCCGGCCGCGCCGGCCCGGACCTCACGACCTGGGCCACCGTGGCCGTCTGGGCCTGGTACGCCGCCGGCCTGCACGTGCGCCTCGTCGCCGGCTGGCGCGGGCGCCTCGCCGCGATCTTCGGCGCCGTGGGCTTCGGCCTCCTCGCGCTCCTCCTCGGCCTCGCCATGCTGATCCTGCGCGGCTGGCACGCCTACGGAGGCTGAGTTGCGCCTGGCCCTCGTCGGACTCAGCCACCACACCGCGCCGGTCGAGCTTCGCGAAAAGCTCGCCCTGCCCGCCGGCGAGCAGCCGGTCCTCCTCGCCGAGCTGCGGCGCCAGGGGCTCGCCAGCGAGGGCGTGCTGGTGAGCACCTGCAACCGGGTGGAGCTCCTCGCCGCCCCGGCCCCCGGCACCGCCGCCGCCGAGCTGGCCGCCTGGCTCGCCGAGTACCACGGCGTGCGCTACCGCACCGCCGAGCCCCACCTCTACGTCCACGAGGACGAGGCCGCCCTGCGCCACCTGTTCCGGGTGGCGAGCAGCCTCGACTCCATGGTCATCGGCGAGCCGCAGATCCTCGGCCAGGTCAAGGACGCCTACCGCCTCGCGGTCGACGCGCGCGCCGCCGGCATGGTCATGCACAAGGTGATGGACCGGGCGCTCCACGTCGCCAAGCGCGTGCTCACGGAGACGGGCATCGGCCGCGAGGCCGTCAGCGTCGGGCGATCCGGGGTGGAGCTCGCCCGGCAGGTGCTCGGCACGCTGGAAAACCGCGCCGCCCTCCTCGTCGGCGCCGGCGCCCACGGCAAGCTCGTGGCGCGCTCGATGCTGTCGCACGGCCTCGGCGAGCTGGTGGTCGCCAACCGCACCTTCTCCCGCGCCGCCGACCTGGCCGAGATGTTCGGCGGCACCGCGACCCACCTCGACGAGATCCCCCACCACCTCCGCCACGTCGACGTGGTGGTGACGAGCACCGGCGCCGGCCGGGTGCTGATCGACCGCAAGATGATCGCGCCGATCATGCGCCGGCGCCGCTACCGCTCGCTGGTGATGATCGACCTGTCGGTGCCGCGCAACATCGCCCCCGAGGTCAACGAGGTCGAGGGCGTGTTCCGCTTCGACGTGGACGACCTGCGCGGCGTGGCGAAGCAGGGGGCCGAGCGCCGCCTGGCCGCCGCCGAGGAGGCCGAGCGCCTCGTCGCCGCCGCCGCCCGGGAGGCCTGGCAGGCGCTCCGGGGCGAGGACGTCCACGCCCGCATCGGCGGGGTGGTGCGCCTCGCCGAGCAGGTGCGCCGCGCCGAGCTCGACCGGGCCCGCGCCGTCCTCGACCGCCTCGACCCCCGCGACCGGGCCGCCGTCGAGGCGATGACCCGGGCCGTCGTCAAGAAGCTCCTGCACCGGCCCCTGTCCCGCGCCCGCGAGCTGGCGAAGGCCGGCGCGATGACCGAGGCCGAGCTGCTGCTCGCCGCCCTCGGCGCCGACGAGGCCCCGCCGCCCCCGCCGAAGCGCCGCAAGGGCGACGCGAGGCCCCCGACCGAGGCGCCGGCCTTCGCCAGCTCGCGGGCGCGGGACAGGGGCCGGTGCAGGAGCTTCTTGACGACGGCCCGGGTCATCGCCTCGACGGCGGCCCGGTCGCGGGGGTCGAGGC
>WGAH01000269.1 GCA_015489145.1 Deltaproteobacteria bacterium | reverse complement strand
GTGCTCCTCCTCGTGCTTCTTCTCGCCCGACAGCACCAGCGCGCCCTCCTGCACCTCGACCTCGATGTCGTCGGGGCTCACGCCGGGCAGCTCGGCGACCACCTTGAGGCCCTTGTCGTCCTCCGAGACGTCGAGCCGGGGCGAGAAGCTGCCCGAGAAGTCGCCGAAGAAGCCGCTCGCGGGGCCGAGCTCGCCGAAGGGCGCGCCCAGCGCCTCCTCCATGCGTCGGAGCATCGCCAGGGGCCGGGCCATCCACGGGTCGGCGGCGAGCAGCTCGTCGAGCAGCGGGGCCAGGGCCGAGCCCGACCGGGCCGGCGCCGACTCGCGCCGCACGGCGACGGCGGTGTCCCCGCCCTCGCGGCGGTGGTTCTTCTTGAACCGGAACGGGAGCCAGTCCATGAGCTTCGCCATGTCGCACCTCCACGTCCCGTCCCGCCGGGAACTCCGGCGGGACGCGATTCCTCGTTCGTGCCGGGGGGGACCGCCTCCGGGGTTCCCTCCCCGCGCCGCCTCACTGATGAGCACCGCCCCGGCGGGCGTCAAGCCCCGGACGGGAGCGGCCCGGCGCCGGGATCAGGCCTCGATCTCGAGGCCCCAGGCCCGGGCGGTGGACAGGATGAAGGCCATCTCCGCCTCGCTGACCTCGTCGTCGGCCAGCGCGATCGCCACCATGTCGGACAGCACCGCCGAGAGCATCTCGCGCCCGTAGCGGTTCGCGAGGAGCGCGGCGTGCCGCACGATGGAATCGAGGTAGCCCTGCCGGCCGCCGGTGGCGGCGACGACCATGAGGTAGGCGTGGGCCAGGGCCAGGGAGGCCATGGCCGCCTCGCGGTCGACGTGCTGGTAGCGCGCCATCACGTCGACGATGCGCTCGGCCTCCTTCTCGTCGAGCCGCTCGTCCGAGAGCGCCACGCCGAGGAGCAGGTAGGCCACCGAGTGCAGCGGCGTCCAGCCTTCCGGGGGTGGGGGGTTGAAGTCCAGCATGGCTCTCTCCTGTCGAAAAGGTAGCACCAGGACGGCGGCGGAAACCCCCGACGGCGGAAACCCCGCGCCGCCCCGGCCTCTCGCGAACCGCCTCCCGGCGCGCGACACCCCCTTCCCGCCGGGGTAGCAGGGAGCCCCACCGCGAGGACCGCATGTTCGGATCGACCCGCCGCGCGCCGCCCGCCGGCGTCCCCTCCCCCGACCGGCCGCGCGAACTGGCGCTCTACCAGTTCCCGAGCTGCCCCTTCTGCCAGCGCGTGCTCCGCGCCATCGACCGCCTGGGCCTCGACGTGCCCCTGCGCGACACCCTCGCCGACCCCGAGGCCCGGCGCGAGCTCGTGGCGGCCACCGGCGGCACCCAGGTGCCCTGCCTGTTCGTCGACGGCGTGCCGCTGCTGGAATCCCTCGACATCGTGGCCTGGCTCGAGGCCTACGCCGAGGGCGGCGCCCGGGCCTGAACGCGCCGATCAGCCCAGGCGCTCGACGCCGATCAGCCGGTGGTTCGCGTCGAAGCGGACGAGGAACCGCCCGTGGACGCCGTCCGCGCGCACGTGGGGGCGCAGGGCCTCCGCCGGAAAGCGCACCGTGCGGCCGTCCTCGGCGACCGCCACCACCTGCCGCGCCCGCCCCCGGTAGAAGGCGAGCATGCGCTCGGCGGAGATCGCGAGGCGGACGACGAGGGCCGGCACGGAGGGCCCCCGGATCTCTCAGAGCCAGAGGTAGTCGTCGTTCACGTCGATGTCGCAGCGCTGCGCCGAGAAGTGGCCCTCGATCGCGCCGTCGTCGTGGTCGCGCTCGTCGGTGAGGTAGCCGTCGAACTCGGCCTTGAGGCTGTCGCCGGAGAGATCGGTGACCTCGAGGCGCCCGTCGGTGAAGGTCCACTCGTCGGCCGCGTCGTCGAGGGCGTTGTCGTTCCAGCCGATGCCGACGTTGGCGACGCAGTCGTCCTCGTCCCAGGTGTCGAGGTAGACGCCGTAGTAGTCGTCCTGGAAATAGGTGAGCACCCCGGCGACGAGCCACTTGTCGTCGTCGGTGTAGTAGGTCTCCTGCTGCGGCTCGAGGCTGTTGGCCGCCATGTCGGCCAGCGCGAAGCTGAGCTGGTGGTCGCCGGCGTCGGCGAGCTTGCGGGCGGCGTCGTGGAGCTGCGCGAGCACGTCCTCGCCGTCGGCGCAGAAGCCCTCGAGATCGCCCTGCTCGTAGACGCTCGAGAACCAGTCCTCCAGCACGCCGTTGACCTCGTCGTAGGCCTTCTGGAGCTTGGGGCAGTAGCCGCCGGTGGTGCTGAGCACGATGTAGTCGGACTCCTGCTCGCGCGCGGCGGCATGGACCCAGACCGCCGAGTCGACCCGGCCGAAGCGGTCGATCTCCTCGACCTTGACCCTGCCCTGGCAGGCGGCGGCGAAGGGGAGGAAGGCGAGGACCGTCGGGAGGGCGAGGCGCATGGGAAACGCTCCGGGGTGGGGGTTCAACCGCCGG
>WGAH01000268.1 GCA_015489145.1 Deltaproteobacteria bacterium | reverse complement strand
GCTCAGGGGTCGCCGGGAGCCGGGGGCGCGCCGTCGGCGGGGGCGTCCGCCGGGACCTCGGCGCCCTCGTCCCCCGCGGCGGCGGCCCCGGGAACCGCGGCCTCGCCGACCGCGAAGCGCGCCACCAGGGGCAGGTGGTCGGAGATGTCGGCGTGTTCGCGCATCACCCGCGCCTCGACGACGCGGATCGGCCCGCCGTGGAAGATGTAGTCGATCTTCCGGTCGGGCTCCGCGGCCCCGAAGGGGAGGTAGGTTCGGTTCGCCGGGTCGAGCTGGTCGGAGAAGACCTCGGAATAGCGGGCGAACAGGCGCTCGATGGGGTTGTCGGCGTCGGCGTAGAGATCGGACTCGGCCGACAGGCGCTTCGGATCGTCCCCCGGGGGCAGCATGTTCATGTCGCCGGCGAGGATCCAGGGCTGGCCGGGGGGGCGGGCGGCGATCCAGGCGTCGAGGGCGTCGACCTGCCGGGACAGGGTGCCGTCGCCGTGGGAGAAGGCGGAGAGGTGGGTGACGGCGACGGCCAGCGGCTGGTCGAGCCCCTCGACGGGGACCTCGGCGGTGAGCACGGCCCGCTTGAGGTTGAACACCTTGCGGTACCAGGGCTCGTCGAGGAGCGGGAGCTGGTGGCGCACGGCGTGGCGCATCGGGGCGCGGGAGAGCAGGGCGAGCTCGAGGTCGACCCGGCCCATCGGCTCGTGGCTCGGCGCCGGCACGTAGGGGGAGCGGTGGTAGGGGGCGGCGGCCCAGCAGGCGGCGCCGGCGGCCTGGACCAGGGGGGGCAGCTCGTCGATGAAGTGCGTGCGACGCGAGTTGCGGTCGACCTCCTGCAGGAGCGCCAGGTCGGGGCCCACCTCCTCCAGCACGGCGCCGATGGCGTCGAGGGTGGCGCGCACGTCGGCCTCGGGCACGCTGACCGCCCGCCCGCCGTCGTAGAAGAAGTGGTGCTTGCGGGAACCGGCGTACTGGAGGTTCCAGGACAGCACCGTGAAGGGCTGGCCGGCGCGGAGGGGGGCGCCGTCCCGCTCGCAGTCGGCCTCCGCCGGCTCCTCCGGGGCCGGGCGGTACTCGGTCGCCAGCGCCAGCCCGACGAGGACGGCCACGAGGGCGAGGAGGGCGGCGAGGATGGCGAGGAGGACGCGGACGGGGCGCATGGCGGGCCTCCCGGGGGTGGTCGCCGCGCCCGGGCGGGGCGCCGCGGTGGGGCTCGGGTGCGAGCGATGCTAACCGACCGGGCCGGCGGTCCTCCGGGGCGGTGCTCCCCGCGCTCCGAGGCGCCGCCGCGAGACCCCGGGTGGCGGGGACCGGCGTGCCAGCGCCCGGCCGCCGTCGCCGCGCGGCGGCCCGGAGGCCTCGGCGGCGGGCCGTCCTGTCATCGCCCTGTCATCGAAGCCCGGGCCGGGCATGCCGCGCCCTGCTCGCCGGGAAGCGCGCGATGGCCGCGCATTCCCGAGCAGCTCGCCCGGGGGAGCCGCGTTGACTGCGCCCCCCGGGGGCCCGTATATTGGCGAGGTGGCGGGGGCCCGCCCTTTCGGGGCTTTCCGCGCCGCGCTCCCCCTCCGCGAGCCCGCTCCCGGAGGCTCTCCCCAGGAGGTCGCCTTGCCCAAGGTCACCGACCACCGAGGCCGGCCGGTCTCCGGGCTCATGCCCGGCATCGTCGAGGCCATCGTCATCGACAACGTCGACCCCGACAAGCTCGGTCGGGTCAAGGTCAAGTACCCGACCCTGCCCGAGATGCCCGAGTCGCCCTGGGCCCGGGTGGCGGTTCCCAGCGGCGGGGCCCACACCGGCGGCGTCACCCGCGGCTGGGTCAGCCTGCCCGAAATCGACGACGAGGTGCTCGTCACCTTCATGCACGGGGACTTCAACTACCCCGTCGTCATCGGCGCGGTCTACAACGGGGTCGACACGCCGCCCTACGCCAACGAGGACGAGGAGAACAACCTGCGGGTCTTCCAGTCCCGCTCGGGGCACCGCGTCACCTTCGACGACACGGACGGCGCCGAGCGCGTGGAGTTCATCCTCCACAACGAGGAGGTCCGCATGATCTACGACGCGGCCGAGAAGTCCCTGGCGATCTACACCGGCAAGAACCTCATCATCGAGGCGGGCCAGAAGATCACGGTCGAGTGCATGGACTGGGTGCTCCAGACCGACCAGTCGATCAGCATGAAGGCCGGCGCGAATTTCGACATCCAGAACGGTGCCGAGCTGATCGAGGAGGCGGGCGCCGAGCTCGCGATCAAGGGCACCCAGACCATGCTCAACTGACAGGAGGCCGCCGTGCCCAAGGTCACCGACAGGGAGGGCCGCCCGCACCAGGGGCAGTTTCCCGGCGTCTTCCAGGCCGTGGTCCTCGACAACGTCGACCCGGAGGAGCTCGGCCGGGTCAAGGTCAAGCTCGTGCACCAGCCCGGCGACGCCGAGGGCTTCTGGGCCCGGGTGATGAGCCCCATGGCCGGCCGCGAGCGCGGCTGGATGACGATCCCCGAGATCGACGACGAGGTGCTCGTCGCCTTCATGTGGGGTGACGTCCAGCACGCGATCGTCGTCGGCTCGCTCTACAACGGGGTCGACACGCCGCCCTACGCCAACGAGGACGAGGAGAACAACCTGCGGGTCTTCCAGTCCCGGGCCGGGCACCGTCTCACCTTCGACGACACCCCCGGCGCCGAGCGCTGCGAGCTCATCCTGTTCAACGAGCAGATTCGCGTGATCTGGAACTCGGCCGAGAAGACGATGAGCGTCTTCGCCAACAAGGACATCAAGATCACCGTCGGCGAGACCTTCAGCGTCAAGACGCGCGACTTCATGCTCGAGGCCAGCAACTCGATCAAGCTCCAGGCCGGCGCCTCCTTCCAGTCCAAGGCCGGGACGAAGGCCTCGCTCCACGCCGGGGCGCAGCTCATCGCCCAGGCCCCGAGCATCCTCGTCAACATGGGGGGCGGCGCGATGGCCCAGGCCCTGCCGCTCCCCGAACACAAGCACCCGCCCCGGTAGCAGGAGCCGCCATGATCAACGGCATCGTCGTGGGCATCGTGGTCGACAACGTCGACCCCGACAAGATGAACCGGGTCAAGGTCGAGTACCCGGTCGACGACTCCGACCGTCCCCAGAGTTCCTGGTGTCGCATGATGATGCCCATGGCCGGGCAGACCCGCGGCATGGTCATGCTGCCGGACATCGGCACCGAGGTGGTGCTCGCCTTCGCCTACCGCTCGATGAGCCCCTACGTCCTCGGCGCGGTCTACAACAAGGGCGAGGACCTGCCCGAGCCGTACCACAACGACGACCAGGAGAACAACCTGCGCGTCTACTGGTCGCGCAACGACCACATGGTGATCTTCGACGACACCCCCGGCGCCGAGAAGGTGCAGTTCGGCGCGAAGGCCGGCAGCCGCCTCGACGTGACCAGTGGGCCGATCTACGACGACCTCGACGCCGCCGAGGAGACGATCACCGAGTACGTCGAGAAGAACCTCGTGTGGGAGACGGTCGAGAAGATCAGCCTCAAGTGCATGGACTTCGAGCTGAAGGCCAGCAACTCGATCAAGATGCAGTCCGGCATGGAGACGCGCAAGAAGGCCGGGGCGAACCTGACGATCAAGAGCGGCGCCACGCAGATGTACCACGCGGCCCTCACCAAGATCAACTCGTCGGAGCCGCCGCCCGACCCCAAGCCGGCCGAGCCGCTGCCCGAGCACGCGCACCCGCCGCGGTAGGCGCGCCGGCTGTCGGCCGGCATCGTGGCGGTGGCGGGGACGAGGAGCGCCGGCCCGTGGCCGGCATCGGCGCGCGCTCAGCCGCCGAAGGTCACGTTGGGGCTGCCCTGGATCAGCGCGCCGACCCCGCCGCAGTGGGCGGTGATGTCGCCGAGGCGGGAGGCGCTGATGTCGTTGACCGTGACCGTGCTGCTGCCCTGGACGATGGCGAAGATGTTGGGACCGCAGCAGGCGGCGTGGACGCCGGGATCGCCGACGCGCGCGATGGCCGAGCCGTTGACGTAGGCGTCGGGGGAGGCCGAGATCACCGGGCCGACGCAGGTGTGGGGGCACTTCGGGCAGCCGTGGGCATCGGCGGGGACCAGGGCCATGTCGCCGAGACGGGACACCGGGGGCATGATCGACCTCCTGGGCGAAAGGTAGCACGCGCCCGCCGTCGACGCCGAGGGCGCGCGATGACGGCCCGATGACGCCGGCGGGAACGGCCTGCTTCGCGGGCGCTCAGCCGGAGCCGTCGCGGACCCCCGGCGGGCGGGAGCCGGCGGGCCAGCGGGTGTCGGGGCAGTCGCGGGCGCCGTCGAGGGTCGCGCCGTCGAGGCGGGCGCCGACCAGCCGGGCCCCGCACAGGTCGGCGTCGCGCAGCGAGGCCCCGTCGAGGCGGGCCCCGTCGAGGCGCGCCCCCCGGAGATTCGCCCCGTCGAGGACGGCGCCGCGGAGGTCGGCTTCGTCGAGCGCCGCCCCCGAGAGATCGGCGCGACGCAGGTCCGCGCGGGCGAGCACCGCCGAGCGCAGCACGGCGCGCCGCAGGGAGGCGTCGGCGAGGTGCGCCTCCTGCAGGCTCGCCCCCTCGAGGTCGCTCCCGTCCAGGCGGATTCCCGGGGCGTCGAGGCGGTAGAGGTCCACGGCGCCGAAGTCCCGGCCGCCGGCGTCGAGTCCGGCGGCCTGGCCGCCGGGCCCGAGGGCGCCGGGCGGGGGACCGGCCTCCCCCCAGCGGGTCGCCTCGTCGAAGACGGCGAGGCGGAAGCTCACCCGGTCCGCCGGCAGCTCGACCCGGGCGGCGCGCAGCAGGGCGCCGTCGAGGATCGCCCCCTCGGCGCGGGCGGTGACGATCACCGCGCCGTGCAGGTCGGCGCCCGAGAGGTCGGCGCCGTCGAGGATGGCGTCGGTGAGGTCGGCGGAGGGGAGGACGGCCTCGCGCAGGTCGGCGCCCGAGAGGTCGGCGCCCCGCAGGTCGGCGTCGACGAGCTCGAGGCCCCTGAGCGACAGGCCGGCGAGGTCGGCGCCGCGCAGGTCGGCGCGGCCGACGCTCAGCAGGTCGAGGGCGCGCACCCGCCAGGTCCGCAGGGTGGGAAAGCCGGCGGGGGCCTGCCCGGCCAGGAAGCCGACGCCGAGGAGGAAGGCGGGAACCGCGACCCACCGGAGCCGGCGGGCGGCGGCGCGGCGGCGCTCCTCGACGAGGCGACGCATCCAGCCCTCGTTGTGGACGCGCAGGTTCGCCTCGTAGAAGGCGCGGGCCTCCTCGTCGCGGAGCACCATGTCCTGCACGTGGCGCTGCACCTCGTCGAAGTGGTGCTCGGCGAGCAGGTCGGCGTCCCGGCGGCCGCCCTGGAGCCACAGGGCGAGGCCCTGGTGGAAGATCTGCCGGGCCCGGTTGAGGCCGCTGGACTCCTCGCCGTACTGCCGGATGCGCTCGATGAGGGCCTCGTGGGCGATGCGGTAGGTCCGCTCGCCGGGCCAGCGCGGGTCCTCGTAGCCGAAGACGACGCGCCAGCGGCTCTCGAGGGCCCGCAGCACGGCGAGGCGGCGGGCCCGGTCGCCGGCGTGGGAGACCAGCTCGGACTCGGGGGCGGGGCGGCTGGTCGGGGAACCGGGCAGGTTGGTCAGCGCCCGGAGCAGCTCCCGGGCGACGCCCTGCTCGGCCGGCCCGAGACCGGCGACCGCCTCGTCGAGGATGCGGGCGAGGATGCCCCGGGCGCCGCCGAGGCGCTCGGCGTAGTGGCGGTGGGTGACGACGAGGATGCCGTCGGGACCGGGGGACTCGTGGCGCACCATCTCCCAGAGGCGGGAGCCGACGGCCTGGACGCGGGGGGCGACCTCACCGGCGCCCTCGTCGAGCAGGTCCTCGACGATGCGGTCCACCAGCCCCTCCTCGAAGCGGAAGGGCGCGTAGCGGACCGCGAGGCCGGGACGCCCGGGTCCCTGGAGCGCGTCGCGCAGGTCCTCGGGGCCGAGGGACCGGAGGGGGAGGGTGCGGAGGATCGCGTCCACCGGCAGCGGTTGCAGCGATCGGAACAGGGCGCCGAGGAAGTCCTCGCGAATGCTCAGGAGCACCCGGATGCGCGGGTCGCCGCCGGCGACGATCGCCGCCACGTCGGCCTGGAGTTGGCGGGAGGCGGTCTCGTCGCCGCTGGTGAACACCTCCTCGGCCTGGTCGACCACGGCGGCCACCGGGCGGCCCTCCACCTGGGCGAGCAGGTCGAGGAGCTCGGGCAGGCCGCGATCCTCGGGGACGGACAACCCCCGGGACAGCCTTCGGCGCACCAGGGCGGCGAGCTGCCGGGTGGGCTCGGCGGTTCCGCGCACCCGCACCACGACGTGCCCGGTGTCCTCGAGGTGGGGCAGCACCCGGGCTTCCAGGAAGCTGGTCTTGCCGACGCCGCTGGCGCCGGTGATCACGACGACGGGGACGCGGTCGGGGTGCTCCCAGACCCCGCGGAAGCGGGCGGCGTCGGATTCCCGGCCGAAGAAGATGCGGCGGCTGGAGCGGGTGAAGGGGTGGAGGAAGCGGTAGGGCTCGGTGGGGCGATCCTCCTCGGCCTCGCCTCCGGGGGGCGCCTCGCCGGCCAGGCCCCCGGCGGGGGTGCGGGCGCCGGTGCTGGCCGAGACCTGGCGCAGCGCCTCGGCCAGCGTGGTCCAGTCGGGGAAGCGGTCCTGCGGCGACTTGGCGAGGAGGCGGTGGACGATGCGGGCCACCGGCGCCGGCACGGCCGGGTTGATCGCGGTGAGGGGGGGCGGCGGGTCGTGGAGGTGCTGCCGCATGAAGTCGCGGGCCTCGGGCCCCTCGAAGGGGGTGCGCCCCGCCAGGAGCTCGTAGAAGATGCAGCCGAAGCTGTAGAGGTCGCAGCGGTGGTCGACCGTCCAGCCGAGGACCTGCTCGGGGGCCATGTAGCGGGGCGTCCCCATCATCACGCCCGGGCGCGTGAGCCGCGGGG
>WGAH01000267.1 GCA_015489145.1 Deltaproteobacteria bacterium | reverse complement strand
CGTCAGCATCGCCAACCACCAGGACCCGGACTACGAGGGCCTGCTCCCCGAGCAGCAGCCCGAGCCGAAGCCCGCGGCGCGCAAGCCCGCCACCCGGTCCAGCCGGCGCGCCACCGGCGGCACCGCGGCGGCGGTGGCCCGGGCCGCCGAGCCCGAGTCCTCGATCGGCCAGCCGCCGCCGGTCGAGGTCCCCGACGGGCCCCTCGAGGCCTTCACCGTGCCGGTGGCCCTCGGCGACCGCGGCCCCAAGGCGATGGTGCTGTCCGATCCCGACAAGATCTCCGAGATGGTCGGCCACGTCCTCGCCCGGGGGCAGCCGCAGATCACCCGCTGCTACGAGCAGCGCCTGAACGCGCGGCCCAAGCTCTCGGGCACCTGGCTGGTCGACTTCACGATCACCAAGGAGGGCAAGGCCACCGACATCGCGGTGCAGGCCCTCGACGAGGGCGACCGCGAGCTGGAGGCCTGCATTCGCCGCGCCGTGTCGCGCTGGACCTTCATGCGCGTGGCCGAGCCGGTGCCCAGCGGCACGAAGTACCGCTTCTCGCCGCGCGGCTGATCCCCCGCACCGCCGCCGAGGCCCGGCCGTGAGCGCCTACGTCCCCCCGCGCGTCCCCGACGACTTCGACCCCGACGGCCCCGGCGGGGGCGGCACCCTCTACGGCCTGCCCTTCGCGCCGGACGAGGCGCTGGTGCCGGTGCTGCCCGTGCCCTGGGAGGCCACCGCCTCCTACGGCCGGGGCACCCGCGGCGCCCCGGCCGCGATCCTCGCCGCCAGCGCCCAGGTCGACCTCCACGACCCGGACTTCGGCGACGCCTGGCGGGCGGGCATCGCGATGGCGCCCGACGACGGGCGCATCGCCGCCCTGGGCGAGGCGGTGGAGGCCGACGCCCTCGCCGTGATCGAGGCGGAGGGCGACCCGGAGCTCGCCGAGGCCGCCGCGCGGGTGGACGAGGCGGCCGAGGCGGTGCACGCCATCGTCGGCGCCTTCGCCGAGGCGGCCTTCCGCGAGGGGCGCATTCCCGCGGTCCTCGGGGGCGAGCACGGCGCGCCCTTCGGGCTGATCCGGGCGGCGGCGGAGGCCCGGCCCGGCCTCGGCGTGCTGCACGTCGACGCCCACGCCGACCTGCGACCCGGCTACCTCGGCTTTCGCTGGTCCCACGCCAGCATCATGCACCACGTTCTCGGCCTGCCCGGCGTGGGGCGGCTGGTCGGCGTCGGCTACCGCGACCTCGGGCGGGTCGAGCTCCGGCGCATCGCCGCCGAGGGCGAGCGCGTCGTCGCCTTCCACGACCGCGACCTCGCCCGGGCCCTGGCGGCCGGGGAGCCCTGGATCGCCCAGGTGGATCGCATCGTCGAGGCGCTGCCGCCGCGGGTCCACGTCAGCCTCGACATCGACGGCCTCGACCCCTCCCTGTGTCCCGGCACCGGCACGCCGGTGCCCGGGGGGCTCGGCTTCCGCGACCTGCAGGTGCTGCTCGCCCGGCTGGCCGAGCGGCGCGAGGTCGTCTCCTTCGACCTCTGCGAGGTCGGCGCCGGCCGCTGGGACGCCGACGTGGGCGCCCGGGTGCTCCACAAGCTGTGCGGCTGCGCGATTCGCTCGCGGGAACGCTTCAGGTGAGCCGCTCGACGGGGCGCCCGCCGAGCAGGTGCGTCTCGACGATTTCCTCGACATCCTCCGGGCGCACGCCGCCGTACCAGGTGTCGTCGGGGAACACGGCGATGGTGGGCCCGCCGTCGCAGGGGCCGAGGCAGCCGGTGGCGACGGGGCGGTATTCCTCGAACAGGCCGCGCTCGATGCGGATGTCCTGGAGGCGCTGGAGCACCTCGGCGGCGCCGCGTTCCACGCAGGAGCCCTTCGGGTGCCCGGGCGGGCGGCGGTTCATGCAGACGAAGACGTGGCGGCGAACGGGGGGACGGGGCATGGGAAACCTCGACGAGGATTCGACCGGAACGGGGCCGCGGGCCGGCTCTCGACCGGGGCGCTAACCCGTCCGCCCGTCGCGTCAGGCCGACCTCGCCCGGTGGCGCCTCGGTGACGGCCACGCGACGGGGCGCGGGACCGTGATAGCGTGACCGACCCCCCCCACCTCGTTTCTTTCCGGCTCTCGCCCCACGGAGTTTCCCATGGACCAGATCGGCGTGTGGTTCAGCGCCACCATCGACCACCTCAAGCAGCACTGGTCGAAGCACATCCTTCCGTTCTTCGCGTTGTTCTTCGGCATCCTGCTCGTGGCCGGGCTCGCCTTCGGCGCCTTCTTCCTGTCGACCCTGCTGTTCGGGGCCATCGGCAGCGCCTTCGACGACGACGCCATCACCGGCATGATGGGCGCGCTGGGCATGGCGGTGGGCGGCTTCCTGGGCTTCCTGTTCACGCTCCTGCTGCCCCCCCTGTTCCTGGCCCACGTCCGCCTCATCCTCATGCTGGAGCGCGGCGACCCCGAGGCGCGCTACGCCCTCGGCTGGGCCTACAAGCGGCTGCTCGCCGTCGTCATGGTCATGCTCGGCAAGGGCTTCCTCAACGGCATCGGCGTGCTGCTCTGCTTCGTCGGCGTCTACCTCACCGGCGCCCTGACCTACGTGGCGCTGCCGGCGCTGGCCGACCGCGACCAGGGCGGCGTGGACGCGCTCTCCACCGCGCTGGCGCTGGGCAAGGCGAACATCCTGCCCCTCGTCGTGTTCATGTTCGGCCTGGCGATCCTCAACATGGTGCTGATGTTCGTGCCCTTCGTCGGCGGCTTCCTCGCCTTCGTCGTCAACACGGCGGCGCCGGTCATCGTCTACGAGAAGCTCCGGGAAGGGGCCGATGCCGTCGCCTGAGGGCCGGAATGGCTGAAATCGCGCGGCTGCTCGGGCCGCGCCTGCGGGGCCAGCGCAACCGCTGGCTCCGCGCCACCCCGGCGGAACGCTCGGTCTACGCCCTGTTCGCGCTGTTGGGCCTCGGCTTCTGGCTGGGGCTCTTCGCGTTGGTGGGGTGGCTCGTCGGTTCCTTCCACGCCGTCGAGGTCTTCGGGCCCATCCTCTCCCGGAAGCTGCTCGAGCTGCTGATCCTCGGGTTGTTCGCCCTCCTGTGCTTCTCGAACCTCGTCACCGCCCTGTCGACCTTCTACCTCTCCGAGGACCTCGACCTCCTGCTCGCCCTGCCGGTGCGGCGCAGCTCCTTCCACTTCGCGCGCCTCGCCGAGACGGTCGTGCAGTCGAGCTGGATGTTCGCCTTCTTCGGCCTGCCGATCTTCGTCGCCTACGGGCGGGCCTACCAGGCCGGCTGGCCCTACGCCGCGGCGGTGGCGGCGACGGTGCCCCCCTTCGTGCTGCTGCCGGCGGCCATCGGGCTGGCGGCGGCCAGCACCCTGGTCGTGGTCTTCCCGGCGCGGCGGGTGCGCGAGGCGCTGGTGGTGCTCGGCATCCTCGTGCTGGTCGCCCTCTTTCTCGGCCTGCGGCTCCTGCGCCCCGAGCGCCTCGTCGACGCCAGCGGCTTCGAGAGCCTCGCCGCCTACGTCGCCCAGCTTCGCGAGCCGGCGCCGCTGCTGGCGCCTCCCCGCTGGGTGAGCGACGTGCTGATGGCCACGCTGGCGGGCAAGCCCGTGCCGTGGCTGGAGCTCGGCCTGCTCCTCACCGGGGCCGTCGCCGCCTCGGGCCTGGCCCGGTGGCTGACGGAGGCGGTCTACGACGAGGGGCGGGCCCGGGCGCAGGAGGCCCGCGCCGCCCGCCTCGCCCGGGCGCGCTGGCTCGACGCGCTGCTCGGCGCGCTCACCCGCCCGCTGCCGCCGGAGACGCGGGCCATCGTCGCCAAGGACGTCAAGGTCTTCCTGCGCGACCCGGCCCAGTGGAGCCAGGTCTTCCTCGTGGGCAGCATCGTCGGCATCGCGCTCGCCAGCGTGGCCGCCCTGCCGATGGACATGTTTCGCGGTCCCTGGGCCGACACCTGGCGCAACACCTTCGCCTTCGGCGCGCACGCCCTGGTGGGCTTCATCATGGCCGCCGTCGCCGCGCGCTTCCAGTTCACCGCCGTCTCGGCCGAGGGCCGGGCCTTCTGGGTGCCCCGCACGGCGCCGCTGACCGCCGGGCGCTTCCTGTGGGCCAAGGCCTGGCCCACCGTCCTGCCGATGATCGCGGTGGGGCAGGTCCTCGCCGTCGCCTCCACCCTCATCCTCGGTGCCGGCCCCTGGCTGGTCGGCATCGCCTCGGCGACGGCGCTCGGCGAGGCCTTCGGCATCACCGGCATCGCCCTCGGCATGGGCGCGCGCTGGCCGGACTTCCGGGCCGACAACGTCGCGCGCCTGGCGGCGGGGCCCGCGGGGGTGCTGTTCATGGTGGCCGCCCTCAGCTTCACCTTTGCGGTGGTCGGCCTCGAAGTGCTGCCCGCCTGGCTGATCCTCCGCGCCGGCTTCGAGGAGCGCCCGCTGACGACGGGGGAGTGGGCGGGGGTGGCGCTGCCGCTCCTCGCCGCCGCCGGCCTCTGCGTCGCCGCCGCCGCCCTGCCGCCGCGGTGGGGCGCCCGGGCCCTGTGGCGGCGCGAGCTGCCGGGCTCGTGAGGAGGAGCCGGTGATCGCCGCGTGGCTCCTCGTCGGGCTCCTGGGCTGCGCGCCCAAGGTGGCGGAACTGCCGCCGCCGCCCCGGCGGGCCGCCGCCCCGCCGCCGCAGGCGCGCACCCTCGTGCTGGTGGGCGAGCTGCGCCGGGCCGAGGGCGACCTCGACGGCGCGGCGCGGGCCCTGCGCGACGCCCTGGCGCTGGACCCGGGCAGCCCGTGGATCCGCCTCGCCCTGGCCCGGGTGGCCCTCGAGCGCGGCGACCTGGAGGCCGCCGAGCGGTGGCTGGCCGAGGCCACCGACCGGGCCCCCGACCTCGGCGAGGCCTGGCTCATGCGGGCCCGGGTCTGGCGGCTGGCGGGGGCGGCGGCCGAGGCGACGGAGGCCTACCGCCGGGCGGTGGCGGCCGGGGCGCGGTGGCCGGCCCGGGCGGGCCTCGTCGACATGCTGGAGGAGGCCGGCGACCGGGAGGGGGCGCGGGCGGCCTGGGCGGACTGGCGGGCCCGGGCGACGGACGACCCCTACGAGCTGGCGGAGCGGGGGAGCCGGGCGCTGGCCCTGGGCGAGGACGCCGCCGCCTTCGAGGACCTGGCGGAGGCCCTGGCCGGGATGCCGCGCAACCCCGTGCTCCTCGACCGCTTCCTCCGCGCCGCCCGCGCCGCCGGGCGCTTCGAGAGCGCGCTGGTCCGCCTGGAGGTGGCCCTGGCCGAGAGTCCTGGCGACGTGGGGCTCATGCAGGCGCTCTACCGCCTGGCGCGGGAGGCGGGGGACCCGGTGCGGGCGCTGGCCGCCCTCGACCAGCTCGTGCGGGTGGTGCGGGACGACGCCGGGCTGCGCCTGGACCGGGCCCGGCTGCTCCTCGACCGGGGGCGTCCGGCCGACGCCCTGGGCGCCCTCGACGAGCCCCCCGAGGGGGGCTGGCCGGGCTGGGCCGAGGCGCGGGCGCGGGCGCTGGGCGACCTCGGGCGGCCCGGGGAGGGGCTGGCGGCGCTGCCCCCCTTCGCCCCGGACGAGCCGGTGGACCGCCTGGCCCTGCGCCTGGCGCTGGCGCGGGAGGCGGGCCGGGTCGAGGAGGCCGGCGCCTGGGTGACGGCGGCGCTGGCCCGGGCGCCCCTGTCCCTGCCGCGGCGAAGCGTCGTCGCCGAGCACCTCCTGGCG
>WGAH01000266.1 GCA_015489145.1 Deltaproteobacteria bacterium | reverse complement strand
CGCCCGGGGGCGCGGCGGCGCGGCCCTCGCGCTGCTCCTGGCGGCGGCCTCGGCGCGCCTCCCGCCGGCGGTGCCCGCGCGGGCCCTGGCGCGGCCGGGCACCCTGGCGGTGGAGAGCCGGCTGGGGGCGCGCCTCGACGCGGCGCTCCGCGGCGGCCCGTCGGTGGTGGTGGACGGGGCCTGGGTGTCCGCCTCGCCGGTGGCGGAGCCCGGGGCCCTGCTCCTCGACCTTCACTTGCGGGGCTGGCCTGTCGAGCGGCTCCGGCCCGGCGGCCTCGTCGTGGTGCTCCTGTCGGCCGAGCGCGCCGACCTCGCCGCGATTCGCGCCCGGTGGCCGGCGGGGGGGCCCCGGCGCGTCCTCGACCGGGGCGACCGGCACCTCGTGGTCGTCGGCACGCCGGCGGAGGTGCGGGCGCTGGGCGAGGCGCTGGCGGCGGAGGGGGCTCCCTGGCCCCGGCCCCGCTTCGGCGGCGCGTGGGACGGCCTCGCCGTGCTCCACCCCGAGCTGCGCCTGGAGGACCTCGCCGGGTGGTGGCCCGAAAAGAGCGAGGAGAGCGCCGCTCCGGGAGAACGACCGGCCGAAGCGCCCGGCACTGCCGAGCGGTGAGCGGCGGCCTTGGCCCGTCGCGCGGGGCGCGGGCCGGGGAAGGCCGGACTCCGGCCGGCATCGGCGCAGGAGGCGGCGGGCGAGGGGAGAGAACAAGGAGCGCCGGCCTCCGGCCGGCATTCGCGCCATGGAGAGGCCGAGGAACGCCGCCCTTCCCGGGCGGGAGGGCCGATTCTGTCGGTGTAGGGGGCAGGGGAGTGCCGGTTCATTCCGGTTCGTCCCTCCCCGGGGGCGGGAAGGATCGCCGGGTGCTGCGCGGCTTTCGTCGCGCGCCCGCGATCCGCCGCGCGAGAACGGCAGCCGGGCTCGGAGTCCCCGCGGCTCGCGGCCCGAGGCCCACCGGCGTGACGAGCGGCCGGGATTCGGGTTCGCCCTTGCGCCGGGCGCCCGGTGCCGCTATCCGGGCTCCCCGCCCGCGGACGGGCGGAACCCCCGAACCCCGGGCCCGGGCGGCGAGGACCCGTCGGGCCGACCCCACCACAGGAGCGAGGCATGGTCCAGCAGAAGGCGACGAACATCACGTGGCACGGCGCCAACGTCACGAAGGAGGAGCGGCAGCAGGCGATGGGCCAGAAGGGCTGCGTGGTGTGGTTCACGGGCCTGTCGGGCTCCGGCAAGTCCACCGTCGCCCGGCGCGTGGAGCAGCTCCTCCTCGAGCGCGGCGTGGCCGCCTACGTGCTCGACGGCGACAACATCCGCCACGGCCTCAACAAGGACCTCGGCTTCTCCCCCGAGGACCGCACCGAGAACATCCGCCGCATCGGCGAGGTGGCGGCGCTCTTCGCCGACGCCTGCGTGGTGACGCTGACCGCCTTCATCAGCCCCTACGCCAAGGACCGCGACCAGGCCCGCAGCCTGCTGCCCGAGGGCGAGTTCATCGAGGCCTTCGTCAACACCCCCCTCGAGGTCTGCGAGGAGCGCGACCCGAAGGGCCTCTACAAGAAGGCCCGCGCCGGCGTGATCCCGCAGTTCACCGGCGTCAGCGCCCCCTACGAGGCGCCGGCGAACCCCGAGATCACCCTGAACACGGCCGGCGAGACCGTCGACGAGACGGCCATGCACGTCGTGCGCTACCTCGCCGACAAGGGCTTCATCCACATCGACTGAGCCGGGTCGGCTGTCGCGCCCCGTCCGCCGGCGGGGCGTTCACTTGGGCTGGCCGGCTCGGGCGGCCGCTGCCAGGATGTGCTCGACCAGCGCCGAGAGGGCCTCCGGTCGGTGCTCGAAGCGACGGGTGCGGCCGGCCTCGACGAGCAGCACTCCGCGGTCGATGCGGCCGATGACGTTGGCGAAGACCAGGGCGCTGCCCGTCCGGACGAGTTGCGCCCGGGCGATGGCCTCGAGGCGCGCGTCGTCGGTCGCGGGTGGCGCGGCCTTGAAGGACACGAGGTGGACCCCCTCGGACCAGCCGCGCACCCGGTCGACGATCTTGGGCGTGGGGCGCAGCGCCAGGACGAGGTCGGCCCGCCCGGAGGGGATCTTTCCCGCGTCCTCGGCCACCGCGTAGTCCCCGACGGCGCTGGCGTGCACCACCACGCAGCGCGGGTGCGCGCGCACCCACCGCTCCATGCGGCCGAGCAGGTCGTCGGTGCTGCCGAAGCCCTCGACGGTCAACCCGTCCGGCAGCTCCGCGCCGCCCTCGCGCAGGCCGGCGAGGCGCAGCCGCAACTCGGCCTCGGGGCTCGCGAGCAGGTGCACCGGCGCCCGCGCCGCCACCCGCCGCGCCACCCACGTCCCCGTGGCCCCGGAGGAACCGGCCGACAGGTACCGGATCGCGTCGACGGGATTGCGCGTGGCGCCGGCGGTGACGAGGACGGGAGCGGGCATGGGGGCCTCACGGTGGAGTCAGCCGTCATCGCGGAGAACCACGACGACGGTGGGGGCATTCGGTATCGCAATTGCGGGGGCGGGAGCTGAAGTCGGTGCACCGCTCGCAGTGCCAGGGGTGGGGGATGCCGGCGGCCTGGTGGATCGCCCTGGCGATGGCGCGCCGCCACCGGGCTGGAGTTCGGTGCGCCTGCTCGTGCCGAATGTACGGGTCGGTTGCGCTCCGGGTGATCACTTCGCGCTCGACGATCGCGTGGCCGGGACTGTCGAACAGTTGCCACGGCAATTCGGAAGCACGCTTGAACCACAGGCGAAAAGCTCCGTCGTGGCTCCACTCGACGAGCCGCACCAGCCGCCCGGTTCGTTCGTCCTGGAATTCCATGAGCAGCGCGGACTTCTCGGCACCCGCGCTCTTCAGGCTCCGCCACTGTCCGCCGCCCCGATCCTTGTCGAAGAACTGGTGGTATTGTTGCTGGCCGGAAACCAGCTCCCGGGCGCGGGGACCGAGGGTTGGAACGATCTTGTGGATGACGGGCCGGCCGGGCAGGTTCAGGTAGGCCTCCCAGAACTCGCGGCGATGGCGCCACGTTGCCTCATCGCGGCTTTGAAGGGAGGTGGCGATGATCTCGAAATAGAGCCGGAGGTATTCCCGCTGTCTCCACCGGAGGAAGACGTGGTGGACGGGCGTGGGGACCTCCCGGGGGGACCAGTGGGAATGCCGGTCCTCGGGCAGCCCGAGGTGCGCGAT
>WGAH01000265.1 GCA_015489145.1 Deltaproteobacteria bacterium | reverse complement strand
GGCATGGACCCCGCCGCGACCCCGCCCCCCCTTCGCTACCGGGTGCTCCTGGTCCGCGTGGAACCGGCGAAGGCCGCCGCCGTCGCCGCCGCGCTCCCGGGGCGCGACCGCCTGCGCGTCGACCGCCTGCCGATGGTGGCGCGGGTGACGCTGGACCGCGACGCCGCCCGGGACACCGCCCGCCGCCTGCGCGAGGCCGGAGCCGTCGTGCTGGTGGTGGAGGAGCCCGCCGAGGCCGCGCCCAGCGCCTTCTGCCCCAGCCACCCGGGCCGCATCGCCGCCCGCGCCTGCCACCGCTGCGGCACCCCCACCTGCCTGGCCTGCGTCGACGAGGCCGGCGGCGAGGAGCTCTGTCCCCGCTGCGCCCGCGACCGCCGCAGCCCGCGCTACCGGGCCCGCCTGCGCCAGCTCTTCGTCGTCTTCCTGTTCGCCGTCTTCCTCTACGAGGTCTGGGCCTGGTTCCAGGCCGACCGCGAGCGCGTCGCCCCCCGCGGCACCGTGCGGGTGGCGCTGCTCCAGTACGTCGAGCCCGACGCGCTGGGCGCCCCCATCGTCCGCGCCCTCAACGCCCCCCCGAGCGAGGCCGGCACCAGCCTCCACGACATCGGGCCCTGGTACGACGCCGAGTTCGAGCGCTACCTCCGCCTCGGCCGCCCGTACATGGACCTCCGGGTCCTCGGGCCCTGGCAGCGCCGCATCGATCCCCCGACCATTCGCGAGGGGGCGGTGCTCGGCGCCTGGGATTCCTGGCGCTACGCCCGCTACTTCCGGCGCCTCGCCGTCCGCGCCGGCGCCCGCGCCGCCGACTTCGCCTCCCGGGTCATCGTCATCTACTCGCGCCGGGCCGGCGACCTCGCCGCCGAGTCCCGGGGCTCCGCCCGCGCCCGCATGGCGGTGGTCTGGATCTCGGCCGAGGAGCAGAACCCGGCCTACGCCGTCCTCACCGTGGCCCACGAGATCGCCCACACGCTCGGCGCCGAGGACACCTACGACCCGAACACCTACCGCGCCCGCTTTCCCGAGGGCTTCGCCGAGCCCTTCGCCGACCCGCCCTACCCCCAGCGCTACGCCGAGCTGATGGCCGGCGACGTGCCGCTCACCCCCACCTCCGAGCGCGAGGTGCGATCGCTTTCCGAGGTCCGCATCGGCTACCACACCGCCGCCGCGCTGGGCTGGGTCACCGAGGAGCAGGCCGCGCTCTACTACCAGCCGCCCCCGGCTCCCCAGCCGGCCCTGCGCGTGTCCGCCGGTGGCCGCATGCCCGGCCAGCCGCCCGGCGCCTCGGCCCTGCCCTCGGCGGGGGCTCCGGCCGACTGCGCCCCGGCCGGCGACCCCCCGCCGGCCGGCGAGACGGAGGCCGACCCCCCGCCCGACGAAGGGGAACCCGCGGTTCCGCCTCCCGACGGCGCCGCCGCCCTCGGCGTGGAGGAGCCGCCGTGATCCCCGTCGCCCTCAGCATCGCCGGCTCCGATCCCAGCGGCGGCGCCGGCATCCAGGCCGATCTCAAGACCTTCCTCGACCTCGGCGTCTACGGCATGGCCGTGCCCACCGCCCTCACGGTCCAGGACACGCGCGGGGTGCGCGGCGTCCACCCCGTGCCGCCCGACGTGGTCGCCGCCCAGGTCCGGGCGGTGGTGGAGGACATCCCGCCCGGCGCGGTCAAGATCGGCATGCTCCACGACGCCGGGGTCGCCCGGGCCGTCGCCGGGGCCCTCGACGGGCTCCCCGCCGCGAGCCCGGTGGTCCTCGACCCGGTGATCCGCTCCTCCTCGGGGCGGGAGCTCCTCGACGAGGCGGGGCGCGCCGTGATCCTCGACAGCCTCCTCCCCCGTTGCGCCCTGCTCACCCCCAACATCCCCGAGCTGCGTCTCCTGTTCGGCACCGCCGACGGTGCCGAGGCGGCAGGCCGCTTCGGCGTGCCGGTGCTGCTCACCGGAGGCCACGCCCAGGGCGCCGTCGTCGAGGACCGGCTGTTCCTCCCGGGCGAGGCGCTGCCGGCCGCCGTCGAGGCCGCGGTGGCCTACGTCCACGCCCTGCTCGCGCGGTCCGCCGGCCACCGCCTCGGCGGCGGCGTCGGCCCCATGCTGCACGGGCCGGTC
>WGAH01000264.1 GCA_015489145.1 Deltaproteobacteria bacterium | reverse complement strand
GGCATGGTGGAAGCCGGCTTCAAGCGCATCGAGGCCTGCAGCTTCCCGCCGCCCCGGCTGCTGCCGCAGTTCGCCGACGCCGAGGAGGTGCTGCGCCGCATCCCCCGGCGGCCCGACGTGCGCTACCGGGCGATCTGCACCAACCTGCGGGCGGTCGAGCGCGCCGTGGCCTCCAAGGAGGAGGGCTACGGGGTCGACGAGATCATGATGGTGCTGTCGGCCTCCGAGTCGCACAACCGCGCCAACGTCGGCATGAGCCACGCCGAAAACCGCCGTCTCATCGAGAAGATGGCCCGGCGCTGCATCGACACCGGCCACACGGTCTTCGGCTGGGTGCTCACGGCCTTCGGCTGCCCCATCGAGGGCGACGTGCCCCTCGACAGGGTGATCGCCGAGGGGCGCTGGTGGCGCGAGGTCGGCGCGGGCATCATCGGCTTCGGCGACACCACCGGGGTCGCGAACCCCTTGCAGGTCCACCGCTTCTACGAGGCGGTCGCCGACGCCGGCTTCGGCCCCGACCCCGACGCCGGCCTCGGCATGGAGGTCGTGATCCACTTCCACGACACCCGCGGCTGGGGCCTGACCAACTCGCTGGTGGCGCTGAGCCACGGCTACCGCTTCTTCGACAGCTCGCTGGGGGCCATCGGCGGCCAGCCCCGCACCGGCGCCGCCACCTACCACTTCGGCTACACCGGCAACACCTCCACCGAGGACCTCGTCGGGGTGTTCGAGGAGATGGGCGTCCGCACGGGCATCGACATCGACCGCATGCTCGCCCTGGGCCACCGCGCCGAGGAGCTCCTCGGCCGCCGGCTGCGGTCGAACTTCCTGCACGCCGGCCCGGTGCCTCACGCCGGTCGCCGCTACGATCCCAGCCGCGGCCTCATCGACGCCTGACCGGGCGCGCCCGGCGGCCCGTTTCCGAATCGCCACGCGCTTTGTCCTTGAGGGTGCGCCCGCGCCCGGTGTATCTAGGGCTCCTGCGGGCACGGTGGATCATGGAAGCTGCACTGCTCAGGCACTACATCGAGGCGCTCTGCGAGGACTTCGAGGCGCTTCCCCGGCGCGAGCCGAGCCGCGAGCGCCCCCGGGAGCGCGTGCCGCGGCCGGAACGCCGGCCTCGCCCCGTCCGGCGGCGCTCCGAGGTGGCCTGAACGCCGCCGCTCCGGACGCTTGCGGCGCGGACGCGGCATCCAGGCGGGTCGGAGTAGCCGCGCATCCAGGCGCGTCGGAGTAGACGCGGCATCCCGCCGCGTCATCCAGGGTCCGGTGCTGCCTGGCCTTTCCTCGTCCGTCCGTCCTCTCGCGACGATGCCGGCCGGAGGCCGGCGCACCAGGGGCGGCGCTCCGGGTTTCGGGCTCGCGCCCCGGGCGGCGCGGCCCCGGAGCTCCCGCCGACGATTCGCCACGCCCAACGCGGCTTCCTCCGGGTACCCTCCCGCGGTATGGTCCGGGTGTCGGCCCGGAGGAACCGCCGGTGAACCTCCCACCCCCACCCGACACCCGCGAGGCGTGGCTCGACCGCCGCGTCGCCGGGGCGATCCAGCCGCTGCTGCTGGGCACCGGCCTGTACGAGGTGGGCCTCGCGGCCTTTCGCGCCGCCTTCCAGACCGGCGGGGCGCGCCTCCCGCTGGTGGCCGTGAACCTCGCCAGCGCGGCGATCCTCCTCGGCGCCTGGGTGGCCTTCCGCCGCCGGCCGCCGCCCGATCGCCTCGCCCACCCCATCGCCTTCGCCGTCGCCCTGCTCTTCGTCGGCAACGCCCTGGCGGTGGCCTGGCTGAGCGGCAGCCTGCTCGCGACCACCAGCCTCATGCTCGTGCTCGTCGGCGCCGGCGCGCTCCTGCTCCGCTGGCGGTGCATCGCGCTGGTCGCCCTCGCGGTGTGGGCGGGCTGGGCGGCGCTCGGCCTCGTCCTGCCCCGCGGCCCGGCGGACGGCTGGCTCCACTTCGGCCTCGCGCTCGGCGGCGCCACGGTGCTCGCGGTGGTGATCGCCCTGGTCCGGGTGCGCCAGGAACGGGGCCTGTACGAGACCCTGCGCACCCTGTACCGAACGAACGCCGACCTGGAGGCCTTCGCGCGCACCGCCTCCCACGACCTGCGCGCGCCCTTGCAGATGATCGTGGCCCAGGCCGGCATGATCGGCCTCGACTGCGACCGGGCGTGCAGCCCCGTCGACTTCGGCCGCCTCGAGAAGATCGTCGAGGAGGCGGAGCGCATGGCCGCCACCCTCGACTCGGCGCTGGCCCACGCCCGGGGCGAGGCGCCGGAGCCCGGGGGGCGCGCCGACCTCGACGCCGCGCTCGACGGGGTCCTCGCCACGCTGGAGCCCCGCATCGCCGAGACCGGCGCCGTGGTGGAACGCGGCCCCCTCGGGGTGGTGCCGCTGAGCGAGGCCGACGCCCGCCGCCTGCTCCAGAACCTCGTCGAGAACGCGATTCGCTACCGCTCCGACGCGCCCCCGCGCATTCGGGTCAGCCTGCGATCCACCCGCCGGCGCCTGGAGCTCCGGGTGTCCGACAACGGCCGCGGCATCCCCCGCGAGCGCCGCCGGGCCGTGCTCGAGTCCGGCGTCGGGGAGCACACCGGCCTCGGCCTGGCGATTTGCCGGCGCATCGTCGAGCGCGTGGGCGGGGTGCTCCGCATCGAGACCGGCCCCGGCGGGCGGGGCACCACCGTCGTCGCCTACCTGCCGCCCGTGCGGGGGGCGTCCGGCTGAAGCCGCCCCGCGCTCAGCGTCCCCGCCGCAGGTGGGCCCGCGGATCGCGGGCGTACTGGCGCTCGATGGCGTCGATGGCGTCGGAGATGGCGGCGAGATCGGCGTGTTCGGGCACCACCACCTCCACCTCGACGTAGAGATCGCCCGCCGCGCGGTTGCGGCGGCGCACGCCCTTGCCGCGCACCCGCAGCTTGCGGCCGGTCTGGGTGCCGGGCGGGATGGTCACCCGGACGCTGCCGTCGAGGGTGGGCACCTCCACCACGGCGCCGCGCAGGGCCTCGCCGACGGTGATCGGCACCTTGACGTGGAGGTCCTCGCCCTCGCGCCGGAAGAAGGGGTGCGGCTGCACCTGGAGGGTGAGCAGCAGGTCGCCGGGCTTGCCGCCGGCCCGGCCGGGCGCGCCCTTGCCGGGGATGCGGATCGTCTCGCCGTCGGCCACGCCGGGCGGGATCCGCACCCGGAGGCGCTGCCCGTCGCCGGTCACCAGCTCGGTCTCGCCGCCGCGGGCGGCCAGCTCGAAGTCCACCGCCACGGTGGCCCGCAGGTCGCGCCCGGGGCGGGTGCCGGTGCCCGGCCCGCGCCCGAAGAGCTGCTCGATGATGTCGTCGAAGCCGCCGCCGCCGAAGCCGCCCCCGGCGAATCCCCCGCCGCCCTGGAAGCCGCCGCCGAGGTCGACGAACTCGGGGCCGCCGAAGCGCGCGCCGCCGCGGGCCGCCCGCTGCTGCCAGCGCTTCCACTCCCGGGCCTTGTCGGCGTCGAAGCCCGGCCGGGTGGCGGCCTCGCCGAACTCGTCGTAGAGCTTGCGCTTCTCGGGGTCGCTCAGCACCTCGTAGGCCGCCGAGACGCGCTTGAAGCGCTCCTGGGCCGCGTCGTCGTCGGTCACGTCCGGGTGCAGCTTGCGCGCCAGCTTCCGGTAGGCCTTCTTGATCTCGTCCTGGCTGGCGCCGGGCGAGACGCCCAGCTCGTCGTAGAGGGTCCTGTCCATCACCGCGTCCATCGTTCACTCCCCGTCCGCCGCCACGACCACGCGCGCGGGCCGCACCAGCTCGCCGCCGGGCAGCCGGTAGCCCACCTGCTCGACGTGCACGATGGTGCCGGGCTCGTGCCCGTTCGGCGCCACGGTGGCCAGGGCCTCGTGCAGCCGGGGGTCGAAGGGCTCCCCGGGCCGGCCCACCGCCTCGGCGCCGGCGCGGGACAGCTCGGCCCGCACCTCGCGCAGCAGCGCCTCGTTGCCCTTGACCCAGGGGTCGTCCCGGTCGCCGGCCTGCTCCAGGGAACGCGCCAGCGCGTCGTGGACGCGGAGCAGGCCCCGCAGCCGGCGCACGCGCTCGTCGGTGCGGGCGCGGGCGCGCTCCTCGTCGAGACGGCGGCGCAGGTTCTTGAGGTCGGCCCCGACCTGCTCCGCCGCCCGGCGGTAGCGCTCGGCCAGGGCGCGCAGGTCGCCGTCGTCCGCGGCCTCGTCGCCGGCGGCGGCCTCGCCGTCGTCGGAAGCCCCGGCGGCCTCGGCCAGCCGGGCCTCCAGCTCGGCGAGGCGTCGCTCCAGCGCCTGCCGGTCGCGCTCGTGGCGCTCGGCGGCCTGGCGGTGGCGCTCCAGCTCGGCCTCCAGCTCGCGGCGGGTCGCCTCGGCCTGCTCCAGCCGGGCCTCCAGCCGGGCGAGGGCCTCCGGGTCGCCGTCGGCGCGGCGGTGGCGCTCCAGCTCGGCCCGCGCCTCGTCGAGGGCCCGTTCGAGCTGCCGCACCCGCCGGGAAAGCGCCTCCCGGTCTTCCTCCAGGGCGGCGATGGCCCGCTCGAGGCGCTCGCGCTCGGCCGCGTCCTTGGCGAGGATGCGCCGGGCCTGGTCGAGGCTCGCGCGGGTCTCGCGCAGCCGCTCGATGGCCCGGTTGCGCTCCTCCTGGAGCTGCCGGGCGACGTGGAGCGGGACTGCGCGCGTGTCGTAGGGATGCATGGGTTTCGTTTCTCCGGGCCCAATGTGAGCACGCCTCGCCCGCCGGCCACCCCCCTGGGGCCCGATCGGCGGGATCGGCGCTACCCTGGAGGCATGTTCCCGGCGCTCCTGCTCCTCGCCTGCACCGAGGTCCCCGACCTCGGCCCGCGTCCCCGCGGCGCCGACAGCGCGGACACCGCCCGGATCGCCCTCGACACCGGCCCCGAGCACGTCCCCGCCGGCGAGGAGACCCGGGACGACGCCCTGTTCAGCCTGGCGCGCGTCCACGAGATCCGCATCGTGCTGTCCGACGAGGCCCTCGCCAGCCTCGGCGCGGACCCCTACACCTACGTGCAGGGCGACCTCCTCATCGACGGCGACCGCTTCGACGGGGTGGGGGTTCGCATCAAGGGCCGTCTCGGCTCCTACCGCGACCTCGACCACAAGAGCGCCTTCAAGATCGACGCCGACGCCTTCGTGCCGGGCATGCACATCTACGGGCGCGAGAAGCTCAACCTCAACAACATGGTGCAGGACGCCACCCAGACCCACGAGCGCATCGCGTACACGGTCTACAACCTCGCCGGGGTGCCCGCCCCGCGGGTGGGCTACGCCTGGGTGACGGTCAACGACAGCACCTTCGGCCTCTACAGCCTGGTGGAGGCCTACGACCGGGTCTTCCTGGAGGAGCGCTTCGAGGAGGGCGACGGCAACCTCTACGACGGCGACTACGTCTGGTACCCCGACGGCTCCTACACCAAGCTCGACTTCCAGTCCGGTCTCGACGAGCTCATGGAGCTGGACGAGGGCCAGGACGTCGGTCACGCCGACGTCAAGGCGGTGACCGCCGCCCTCGATGCCGCCGGGACCGAGGGTTTCACGCCCTCGGTGGGCGCGGTGGCGGACCTCGACCACCACGTCCGCATGTGGGCCACCGAGGTCTGGGTGGGCCAGTACGACGGCTACACCTACAACCAGAACAACTACCGGGTCTACTTCGCCCCGGCCGACGGGCTGGCGCGCCTGCTCCCCTGGGACCACGACTGGGCCTTTTCGGACTCGACGCCGCTGACCAGCCCCTACGGGCGCCTCAGCCAGGGCTGCAAGGCCGACGCGGACTGCCACGCGCGCTTCCTCGACGCCCTCGCCGACGTGGAGGACCTCGCCGACGCCGCCGACCTGCCGGCCGAGCTCGACCGCATGACGGCCCTCATCGACCCCTACGTCGAGGAGGACCCGCGGAAGGAGACCGACGCCGCCACCATCGAGAGCAACCAGGCGGCCTTTCGCGCCTGGCTGCAGGGGCGCAGCGCCAGCCTCCGGGCGATGTCGGGCCTGTAGCGGAAATCGCCGCCCCCCCGCGCAACACCCGCCC
>WGAH01000263.1 GCA_015489145.1 Deltaproteobacteria bacterium | reverse complement strand
TTCCGCAAGCTCGCCGATCATGATCGGCAGCCCGATGAGGGCGATGCAGGCCAGGTAGACGAGGACGAAGAGGCCGCCGCCGTTCGTGCCCGTCACGTAGGGAAACTTCCAGATGTTGCCCAGCCCGACCGCCGAGCCCGCCGCCGCGAGCACGAAGCCGATGCGGGAACCCCAGTGCGCCCTCGCCATCGCGTTCCTCCACGGACGCCCCGCGCGGCCCGGGCCGCCGGCGCCCCCTCCCGGTCGGGATATGCAGGGCGGTCGACCATAGCAAAGGGCGGCCCCCACGGCCGCCCGGGGAGGAGGACGACCCGTGTCGCGCATGATGACCCGCCAGGGCTACGAGGCGATCCAGGCCGAGATCGCCTTCCTCTGGTCCGAGGAGCGCCCGCGCATCGTCAAGCAGGTCACCGCCGCCGCCGAGCTCGGCGACCGCTCCGAGAACGCCGCCTACATCTACGGCAAGAAGCGGTTGCGGGAAATCGACAGCCGGCTGCGCTACCTCCGCCGCAAGATCGAGGGCGTGAAGGTCGTGGACCTCGCCGAGATCCCGCCGAGCGACCGGGTGCAGTTCGGGGCCAAGGTCACCGTCGAGGACGACGAGGGGCGCACCCGCACCTGGCGGCTGGTCGGCCGCGACGAGAGCGACCCGAAGCGGGGCTGGATCAGCGTCGAGTCGCCGGTGGGACGGGCGCTCATGGGGCTGCAGGAGGGCGACGCCGTCGAGGTGAAGCTGCCGCGGGGCACCACGGTCCTCGAGGTGCTCGAGATCGCCTACGGCCCGGACGAGCCCTCCACCTGATCGGCCTCCCGCGCCAGCGCCGCCGCCGCGTCGAGGATGCGGTCGTGGACGGCGGCGGGCAGGCCGTGCCCCATGCCCGGGATCACCAGGAGCCGGGCCCCGGGGATCGCCTCGGCCACCGCCCGGCCGGCGGCGAGGGGCAACAGGCGATCCGCGTCGCCGTGAACCACCAGGGTGGGCGCCCGAATGGCCGCGAGGCGGCGGGTGCGGTCGCCGGAGTCGAGGATGGCGGCGAGGTGGCGCGCGAAGCCGTCCTCGTGCATGCCGCGTTCCAGCGAGGCCCGGGCCCGGGCGAGGGCCTCGTCGGGGTCGAGGGGCAGCTTCTCGCCGGCGAGCAGGCGAAGCAGGGACGCCACCTGCCGGGCGGCGGCCTCCCGGTCGGCGGGCAGGGGGCGCACCATCGCCCGCCACACCCGGCCGCTGCCCCGGGACACGCGCCGGGCCCCGGTGGTCGTCATCAGCAGCGAGAGGCTCCGCACGCGTTCCGGGGCGAGGAGCGCGAGTTCCTGCGCCACCATGCCGCCCATCGAGGTGCCGAGGACGTGGGCCGAGCGAATGCCGAGTTCGTCGAGAACCGCGAGCTGGTCGGCGGCCATCTCCGCGAGGGTGTAGGGCGGCCGGAACCGGCGGCCGGCGGTGAGGCGCAGGGCGATGTCGAGCCTGCTCGGCCGGCCGAGGTGGTCGAGGCGGTCCGAGCGGCCCGCGTCCCGGTGATCGGCGCGGATCACGCGAAAGCCGCGACGCGCCGCCCCCGCCACGAAGGCCGGCGGCCACATGCTCAGCGGGCTGCCGATGCCGATGATCAGGAGAAGCGGCGCGCCCTCGCCCTCCACCTCGTACGCGATGCGCACCGGACCGGATCGCGCGAAGGGCATGGCCTCTCCCGGGGCGCCGAGCGCGTGTCCCCCGCCAGGCGGAGACGACGGCGGCGCGGGGAAGGGTTAATCTGACTTCGGAGCGGCGCCATGCCCCTTGCCGTCCAGTGCGAGCTGTGCCCGCGCATGTGCCGGCTCGAACCCGGCCAGGCGGGTGACTGCCGCATTCGCGTGAACGTCGACGGCCGGCTGGTGGCCCTCACCCACGGCTTCCCGGCGGCGCTGCACGTCGACCCGATGGAAAAGAAGCCCCTGTTCCACTTCCTGCCCGGGGCGCGGGTGTTCTCGCTGGCGACGGTCGGCTGCAACCTCCACTGCCTGCACTGCCAGAACTGGGAGCTGAGCCAGGCGGCCCCCGACGAGGTGCCGGCCTACGACCTGCCGCCGGAAGGGGTCGCGATGGTGGCCCTGCGCGAGCGCTGCCCGGCGGTGGCCTACACCTACTCCGAGCCGCTGGTCTACTACGAGTACACCCGCGACAGCAGCCGGGCCTGCCGGGCCGAGGGCATCCGCAACGTGCTGGTCACCGCCGGCTACATCAACCCCGAGCCCATGCGCGCCCTGTGCGCCGACATCGACGCGGCGATCATCGACGTGAAGGCCATGTCGGACCGGGTCTACCGGGAGACCTGCGGCGGCACCCTGCAACCCGTGCTCGACACCCTCCGCATCGCCCACGAGGAGGGCGTGTGGGTCGAGGTGCTCAACCTCGTCATTCCCACCGTCAACGACGACCCGGCCATGATCGACGACCTCGTGCTCTTCGTCCGCGACGAGCTCGGCCCGGGGGTGCCCCTGCACTTCACCGCCTTCCACCCGGACTACAAGCTCCGCAACCTGCCCCGCACGCCGCGGCGCACCCTGCTCGACGCCCGGGAGCGCGCCCGGGCGGCCGGGCTGTTCCACGTCTACGTGGGCAACGTGGAGGGCGGCGAGGCCGAGTGCACCTTCTGTCCCGGCTGCGGGGCGCGGCTGATCGACCGCGTCGGCTACCGCATCACCGCCAACCGCCTCGTCGACGGGGCCTGCCCCGACTGCGGGCGCCCGCTGGAGGGGGTGTTCGCATGACTCTTCGAACGCGACGGGCGTCTCGGCGCGTCCGCCCGCCGACGGGCTCCGGCGGCCGGTGGAGCCGGCGCCGGGTGCTCGGGGCCGGCCTCGGACTCGCCGCCCTGCTCGCCCTGCCCGCGCGCCGGGCCGCCGCCGGCCTCGTCCGCATCGTTCGCCCCGCCGGCCCGCGCGGCCCCGCCCTCCGCGTGCGCCCGGTCCCCGACGGAGGGTTCAGCATTGGTCGCGATCTCGCTGGTTAGCCTGATCCTCGCCTTGCCCGCCTGCAAGCTCGTGCGCCCCGAGGCGTCGGCCCCCACCGACACCGAGGCGTCGGCGGAACCGGCGGGCGCGCCCGCTCCCCCCGATGCGACGGAGGACACCATGCGCCCCTACCCGCGCGGCATCGAGATCCCCGAGGGCTGGTCGCTCCGCACCCCGGCCGTGGCCGGTTCCTGGTATCCCGGCTCCGAGGACGCCCTTCGCAAGCTGGTGGAGGGCAGGCTGGACGCGGCGCCGGCCGGCGACTGCGACGCGCTTCCCCTCGCCCTGGTCGCCCCCCACGCCGGCTACCGCTTCAGCGGCCCCACCGCGGCCCGCTCCATCGCCCAGGTGCGCGGCTGCACGGTGCGGCGCGTGTGGGTGCTCGGCGTCTCCCACCACCTGCCCCTGCGCGGCATCGGCCTGTACGCGGTCGACGCCTTCACGACCCCGATGGGGGTGCTGCCCCTGGACCGCGACGTCATCGACCGCCTCGCCGAGCGGCCCGGCTTCCGGGTGCTGCCGGACCGGGGGCCGGGGGCCGGGGACGGCGGCGAGCACAGCATCGAGATGGAACTGCCGCTGCTCCAGGGCGCGCTGGGCGCCTTCGAGCTGGTGCCCCTCCTCGTCGGCAGCCTCGACCCCGACTCGGCCCGCCGGGCCGCCGAGGCGATCCGACCCGAGCTGGGCCCGGGCGACCTCCTCGTCGTCTCCGGCGACTTCACCCACTACGGGCCGAACTACGGCTACGTCCCCTTTCGGGAGGACCTGCCCGACAACCTCGCCCGCCTCGACCTCGGCGCGCTGGCCCACGTGCTGAAGCCCGATCCCGCCGGGCTCTACGCGGAGATCCGCCGCACCGGCGCCACGATTTGCGGGCGGAACACCCTGCTGCTCGCCACGAGCCTCGTCGGGAACGAGGCCCACGGCACCCGCCTCGCCTACACCACCAGCGGCGCGCTCACCGGCGACTGGACCAACAGCGTCTCCTACGTGGCCGCGCGCATCGACGGGCCGCCCTGGTCCGGGGAGGGCCCCGGCGTGGGCCGCGCCCGCCTGGTGCCGCCGGCCACCGCCGAGGCCTTGCGCCGCCTCGCCGAGAAGGTGCTGAGCCACTGGTTCGCCACCGGCGAGGTCCTGAAGGTCGACCCGGCCGCGCTGCCCGAGGGCGCCGACCGGACCCTCGGCGCCTTCGTCACCCTGACCCGCGACGGCGCCCTGCGCGGCTGCATCGGCGAGATCGAGCCGCGCCGCGCCGCCTGGAAGGCGGTGGTCGACC
Organism: Deltaproteobacteria bacterium; assembly: GCA_015489145.1. Classification (GTDB taxonomy): domain Bacteria; phylum Myxococcota_A; class UBA796; order UBA796; family UBA2385; genus S143-5. Next base: position 328 of record WGAH01000263.1, on the reverse strand, counting down.
ACGCCCTCGACGCCGCCCTGCGCGATCCCCGCTTCCCGCCCGTCACCGCCGACGAGTTCGAGCACCTCGACGTGGAGGTGTCGCTGCTCGGGCCGAGCACCCGGGTCCGCGGCCCCGAGGACATCATCCTCGGCCGCCACGGCATCGTGCTCAGCCTCGGCGCCCGGCGGGCGACCTTCCTGCCGCAGGTCGCGCCGGAGCAGGGCTGGAACCGGGCGCCGAGGCTGAGCACGATGCCGTGGCGGCCGAGGATGATGTCCTCGGGGCCGCGGACCCGGGTGCTCGGCCCGAGCAGCGACACCTCCACGTCGAGGTGCTCGAACTCGTC
>WGAH01000262.1 GCA_015489145.1 Deltaproteobacteria bacterium | reverse complement strand
CGCGGGGGCGCGGACCGGGCGGGGGGAGGGGGCCGTCGCAGGGCGCTTCCTCGCGCACGCCGCCGTCCACGCGCACCACGGTGCTCGACGGGGTGCCCGTCCGGTCGAGGATCACGCCGACCCCGCCGCGGTCGTCGCGGCGCCGCGGCTCGGCGGCCCACACCTCGAGCACGCCGTCCGCGGGGAGGATCGCGGTGGCGCTCACCGCCGCCGGGCGGGGCGGGTTGTCGGCCCGCCGCAGGGGCTGGTAGAACTCGAGGCTCCAGGCGTCGGGGCGGTGGCGCAGGTCGCCGGCGAGGTCGCTGAGGCGGTAGGGCACCTCGATGGCGGGGCGCTGCCAGCCCGCCGGGGCCCCGAGCGCCCGGGTCTGCACGGCGCCGCGCCAGGCCGCCTCGCCGAGCAGGGCGCCGAGGATCGCCACCGCCGCGAGCAACGCCCGGGGGCCTCGCCAGGTGCCGAGCCAGCCCTTCATGCCGGGTCCTCCATGTCGCCACCTCCGCGAGGGCGTCGCCGGTCCGGCTCAGCGAACCGGGATCGCCTTGACCCGGGCCTTGCCGTCCTCCACCGTCACCCGCAGCTTGACGCTCTTGCAGCGGTAGCGGGATCGAATGGTGGAGATCTGCTTCTTGAGCACGCTCTTGACGGCCTCGTAGGAGAGATCGTCGCTCTGGCCGCACTTCCGGCGGGCGGCGACGTACGACTCGTAGACGGCGCGCAGCGCCTGGTCCTCCTTCTCGGCGCGCGTGAGGCGGCGCGGCGCCTCGGCCGGCGGCGGCTCGACCTCGCCCCGCAGGCGCGCGCGAAAGCGGGCGCGGGGGTGGGTGCCGCGCTCGAGCATCAGCAGGTTGCGCTGCCAGTAGAGCTCCATGCTCGCGAAGCGCGCCCGGAGCTGCTGGAGCCGGAAGCGCTGGCGCGTGTTGGTGATGCGTTCCCGCTGGAGGGTCCGCACCAGGCGCCGAAGGTCCTCGCGCTCCTTGACCGGCTCGATGGGCTCGATGCCCGAGAAATACTTCTCGTAGGCGATCTTCAGCAGGAACAGCTTCTGCTCGAACTCGTCGAGGCGAGCGTTCAGGGCGTGGTCCAGCCGTTCGCGTCTTGCCAAGGTGCCTCCCCGCGCGGTGTAGTCTACTACCGCAGTCGGCGGCCCGGTCGGGCGGCCCGGGAGAACAGGCGGCATGAACAGCGATGCGCTCCGCGTGCTGATCGTCGACGACAAGGAGGACATCCTCGAGCTCCTCGGCGAGTACCTCCGCACGCGGGGCTACCGGGTCCGCACCGCCTACGACGGCGTGGCGGGGCTCGAGATCGCGCGCTCCGAGCCGATCGACGTGGTGCTCACCGACATGAAGATGCCCCAGATGGGGGGCATGGAGCTGCTGCGGGCGGTGCAGGACCTCGGGCGGCCCGTCGCGGTGATCATGATGACGGGCTTCGCCACGGTGGACTCGGCGATCCAGGCCCTCAAGCACGGGGCCTACGACTACCTGCTCAAGCCCTTCAAGCTGCGCGACGTCTACGCCGCCATCGTGCGGGCCAGCGAGCGCCTCCGGGTCGAGCAGGACTCGGCCCGGGTCGCCCGCCGCCTCGCCTTCCACGAGGACGCCCTGGCCCTCGACGACCCGTCCGGCCTCGCCCACCTGTGCGGGAGCCTCGCCGAGGTGGCCCGCGCCGAGCTCGACGCCGACGAGGCCGCCGTGTGGCTCGACCGGGCGGGGCGCGGGCCGCTCGTCGCCCGCTCCGGCGGCCCCGGACGCCTCGCGGCGATGGGGTCGCCGGCGGTGACCGGCGAGGGTCACGTGCGGGGCGACCTCCTCGTCGTGCCCCTGCTGGGGCGCTCCGGGCGGGTCGGGGCGGTGGCGGTGGCCGGCGGCGAGCGTCGCGCCGACGACCTCCGGCGCCTGCGCCTCCTCGCCCGGGCCCTGTCCGAGGCCGTCGCCCGGGTCGAGGGCGCCGGCGACCCGCCCGCCGGCGGCGGGGCCTGAACCGGCCGTGGGCGCCCTGCTCTTCCTGCCGGCGGCCGCGCTTCACCCGACGCTCGTCGCCGACCCGCGGGAGCCGCGCTCGACGGTGACGGTGGCGCGCGCCGCCGTGTTGGCGAGCCTGGCCGACGAGCTTCCCGTGGTCGGCGGGGAGGCGGGGCCGGGAGCCGCCTGGAGTCTCGGCGTCCTCGCCGGGGTGTTCATGGGCTTCGACCCGGGCGGCGAGCTGACCTTCAACCTGCTCACCTTCGACGGCGCCTTCGGCCTGCCGCTGGACCTGCGCGCCGGGCCCTGGAACGCACGCCTGGCCTGGGTGCACGAGAGCGCCCACCTCGCCGACGGCTACCGCGTCTCGGGCGGGCGGCCCCCCGAGGACGCCCTCGGCACCTGGAGCCGCGAGGCCCTGCGCCTCCAGGTGGCGCGGGAATTCGGCGGGTTCCTGCCCTACCTCGGCGCGCAGGGCGTCACGCACGCCGTCGACCGCGGCGCCGGGGTGGGCGGCCAGGCGGGCCTGGTCTGGGCGGGGCCGCGCCACCTGTTCGCCGCCCTCGACGTCCGGGCCGAGTCCGACACCGCCTGGCGCCCGGCGCTGTCGGCCGAGGCGGGGCTGGCCTGGCGGGGGGAGGGGAGCCGCGTGCTGCGCCTCGGGGTGGCCGCCTACGCCGGCCCCCAGCCGGCCGGCCGCCTGCGCGACGAGGAGCTTCGCTACGTCGGCCTGCGCCTCGGCGTCGACCGGGACGGCCCGCCGGGCTAACCGCGGGGGACGCCGGCCGTCGCCGGCGTCCTGGAGGTCTGCCGTGAACGTCGGGGCGATCCTGCGCGAGCGGGTGCTGGGCCGGGTGGAGCGACCCGGGCGCTACGTGGGCGGCGAGCTCAACGCCGTCCGCCCGGAGGACAAGGCCGGGGCGCGGGTGCGGATCGCCCTGGCCTTCCCGGATCTCTACGACCTGGGGCTGGGCAACCTCGGGCTGCACATCCTCTACGCCATCCTCAACGAGCTTCCCTGGTGCTTCGCCGAGCGGGTCTACGCCCCGGCGGTGGACATGGCCGACCTGCTGCGGGCCGAGGGCATCCCGCTGTTCGCCCTCGAGAGCCGGGACAGCCTCGACGTCTTCGACGGCATCGGCTTCACCCTCCAGAGCGAGCTGACGTGGACCAACATCCTCGAGATGCTCGACCTCGCCGGCATCCCGCTGCGGTCCCGCGCCCGCGGCCCGGGCGATCCGCTGATCTTCGCCGGCGGGCCCGCCTCCTTCAACCCGGAGCCCCTCGCGCCCTTCGTCGACTTCTTCGTGCTCGGCGACGGCGAGGAGGCCATCCTCGACGTGGCCCGCGTCTTCGAGGCGGTGCCCGACCGCCGGGGGCGGCTCGAGGCCCTCGCCGGCGTCGAGGGCGTCTACGTGCCCGCCCTGCACCCGGTGGAGCGCCTCCCCGACGGGCGCGTGCTCCCGGACCCCTCGGTGAAGGTGGTGCGCCGCGTCCTCGCCGACCTCGAGCGCGCGCCCTTCCCCGAGAAGGGCATCGTGCCCTTCATCCAGCAGGTCCACGACCGCGCCTCCCTCGAGGTGCTGCGGGGCTGCACCCACGGCTGCCGCTTCTGCCAGGCGGGCATGGTCACCCGGCCGGTGCGGGAGCGCTCGGTGGAGGCGGTCGAGGCCCTCTACGAGCGCACGCTCGCCGCCACCGGCTACGAGGAGGTGGGCCTGGTCAGCCTGTCCACCTGCGACCACAGCCGGGTGCGGGCCCTGGTGGACCGCATCGCCCGCCGCGCCGAGGCCGAGCGGGTGAGCGTCTCGCTGCCCTCCCTGCGCCTCGACTCCTTCTCGGTGGACCTCGCCGACCGGGTGGCCGGGGTGCGGCGCACGGGCCTCACCTTCGCCCCCGAGGCCGCCAGCCCGCGCCTCCGGGCGCTGATCAACAAGTGGATCCCCGACGAGGACCTCCTCGGAATGGCCGACCGCGCCTACGGCCTCGGCTGGGACCACGTCAAGCTCTACTTCATGATCGGCCTGCCGACCGAGCGCGACGAGGACGTCGAGGCCATCGCCGACCTCACCCTCCGCACCCTCGCCGTCGGCCGGGCGCGCAACCCGCGGGCGCGGGTGAACACCGGGGTGAGCACCTTCGTGCCCAAGGCCTTCACGCCGCTCCAGTGGGCGCGGCAGATCGGGCCGGCCGAGACCCGGCGGCGCCAGGACATCCTCGCCGAGCGCTTCCGGCGGGAGCGGGGGGTGCGCTTCGGGCGGCACGACCCGGCCGAGACCTTCATCGAGGGGCTGCTCGGGCGCGGCGACCGGCGGGTGGCCGACCTGATCGAGGCGGCCTGGCGGGAGGGGGCGCGCTTCGACGCCTGGGACGAGCACCGCGACATGGGCGCCTGGGAGCGGGCCCTGGCCCGCACGGGCCTCGACCCGGAGGAGCTGCTGCGCGAGCGCGCCCTCGACGAGCGACTCCCCTGGGACCACGTCGACGTGCTCGTGAGCCCCGACTGGCTCAAGGCCGACTGGCGGCGGGCCATGGAGCTGCGCCACGCCCCGGACTGCCGGCAGCACCGCTGCCACCGCTGCGGGGTCATCGACCGCAAGCGCCCGCTGTGCGCCCACATGCTGCGGCGCTCGGTGGAGGGCCGCAAGGAGGAGGCCGAGCTCGGGGCGACCGGCCGGCTCGCCGTGGGGCGCCCGCCGGCGCGGCCGGCCCAGCGCCCGCCGGCGCAGCGCCTGCTGCTGCGGGTGGGCATCGTCGGGGACGCGCGCTGGCTCGGCCACCTCGACACCCTCAACGCCTGGACGCGGGCCCTGCGCCGGGCCGGGGCGCCCCTGGCCTGGTCCGAGGGCTTCCACCCGCACCCGCGCCTCGCCTTCAGCGGGGCCCGCCCCCTCGGCGAGGAGAGCCTGGCCGAGTGGATGGACGTGACGCTGGTCGAGCGGGTGGACCCGGAGGCCTTCCGCGACCGCCTCGCCGGCACGGTGCCCGCCGACTTCCGGGTGTTCGAGGCCCGGGAGGAGCCCCTGGGGGCCGGTTCCCTGATGAGCCGCATCGCCGGCGCCGACTACGTGTTCGTGGTGAGCGATCCGCCAGCGGATCTCGACGCGAGGATCGCCGCGGTGACCGCGGCCGAGCGCCTGCCGGTGGAGCGGCGGCGCAAGGAACGCAAGCGCGGTCGGCGGGGCCGGGGCGCGGCGCCGCGGACGCGCACGGTGGACCTGCGGCCGAACCTCGTCTCCCTCGGCCGGGCCTCCGGCCTGCCGCCGGAGGCGACCCCGGCGCCGGCCGGCGCGGCGCTCCTCGACGTGCGCCTGGCGGTGGTGGATGGGCGCGGGGCCCGCCCTTCCGAGATCGTCGGTCTCCTCGGGCTTTCGGCGGAGGCGGTCCGCGTCGTGCGCGTCGCGACCTGGCTCGACGCCCGGCCGGAGGCCCGCGAGCCGCGATCCGCCTGAGCGCGCGAGGACCGCCGGCCCTGGAGCGCCGGCCTCCGGCCGGCACCCGCGCGAGAAGGAGCGCCGACCTTCCGAGGGAAGCGGCGAGACGGCGTGTGTCCGGCGCCGCACCCCACCTCTGGCGACGGCCTCTCCGGGGAGCGCCCGGCGGCCCTTGCCTGGGCGCGCCCCGATCCGATCCCCTGGCCGTGACGGATCTGCGACCGGTGATGGCGGCGGCGCTCCTCGCGCTCGCCTTGTTCCAGCTCGGGCTGGCCTTCCTGCTGCTGCGTCGGCGGCGCGGACGTCCGCGGGGAATCCAGCTCCACGGCCTGGTGATCGCCGCGGCCCTGGGGCTGGCGGCGGCCGCCGCCGGCTCCGCCTACGCCCTCGACGCCCGCGGGCTGCCCTTCGACCTCGCCTGGCGCCTGACCTGGGTGCAGTGGCTGGTCGTGCCGGCGCTCGTGCAGGTGGCGATGCACCTGCGCCCGTCGCGGGGCCGGGCGGGCCTGCGGTGGGGCTGGCTGCTCTACCCGCTGTGGGGCCTCATCGTCGCCCTGGCGGCCGGGACCGACCTCGTGGCGACGCCGCCCCGGTCCCTCGTGCCCTTCGACCACCTCCCCGGCCCGGTGGAGATGCCGGTGCGGGCCCTCGGAGGCCTGCTGGCCCTGTGGGCGGTCACCCTCCTCGACCGCGCCCACGGGGACAGCCCCCTGCTGCGCCGCCGCGCCATGCGCGCCTTCGCCGCCGCCTGCGCCGCCCTGGCCTTCGCCCAGGCCGTGATCGGCGCCGAGCTGCCGGCGCTGCTCGGCCTGCCGGTGGACCCGGCGCTCGCCGCCCTGTTCGGCCTGCCCTGGCTGCTCGGGACCCTGGCGGCCCTGTCCGAGCAGCGGGTCTTCGGCCGCGCGGTGGCCTGGCGGGACCTCGCCTTCTTCGGGGCCGCCTGGGGGGGCGGGGCGCTCGGGCTGCTCGCCCTGCACCGCCTGCTGAGCCCGGCGCTCGGCGGCACCCTGGCGCTCCTCGTCAGCCAGGGGCTCGTCCTCGGCGTCGCCTTCCTCTCGCCCCTGGAGCCGCGCATGCGGGCGGCCATCGCCCGGCTGTCGGCGGCGGACCGCCAGGACCCCGGGCTGCTGGCCGGCTGGATCGCCCGCCGCGCCGCCGAGGCGGAGGACGGCGACATGGCGGTGGAGGCGGTGCTCGCCCTGGCGCGGGACCGCCTCGGCCTGCGCGCGGCCTGCCTGTT
>WGAH01000261.1 GCA_015489145.1 Deltaproteobacteria bacterium | reverse complement strand
GCCCCCCCCACGACATCGACCTGTCGCCTGTTTTTTCGAGGCCTCCTCGTGTCGACCCGGCGGAACAGGACCCGCCCGAATGTCCATCCCGGGCCGCGAAAGGGGCCGTCTTTGCGGTTCCGCGGCAAGCCCGGCTCCCAAGCGGAACGGCAGAACCGCCGTTTTCGGAGAGTTCTCCGCCGGAGACCGCGCCCCCCCCGGACACTCGGGCCCGACCTGTGCGGCGTGCGCGTCACTCACCCGCTTCGAAAAAACAGGAGTGGCCGGTTTTTCTACCCCCAGCCTCGGCTCCCGAGGGAGACGACTTCGGAAGCGCCGCCACGCGGCACCGGCTGCGGGACCCCGGCCCGGGGCCTTGCGGAGGAGCGGGCGGGGTCGGCGCGCGACTGCGCGATCGTGGGCGATCTCGGGCCCAATCCCGCGCCGGTGGTCGAGCTGGCCTGGGCCCTGCACGCCCGGTGGGGCTGGCGGGCGCGGCGGTTGCACCTCGTCGCCGACGCCCGGGCGAAGCGCTGGTTCCACGAGCTGGACGACGGCCTCGGGCAGCTCGAACGGGTGGTGGGCTGGCGGCCGGAGGTGGCGGTCCACGACCCGCCCGAGGTCCCCGAGGCCGACCCGGTCGCCTCCGTCGCCTGGCACGAGACGCGCTGGGCCTGCGCGAGCGAGGCCATCGCCGCCGCCGGCGAGGCGCCGGTCGTCTTCGGGCTGTTCGCCGGGCGCGTCCGGGCGATGACGGCGGGGGTCGCCCTGCTCTACGCGATGATCGCGCGCCCGGGCGACCGGCTGGTGGACGTGCGCGTCACCGACCGGCGGGTGGAGGGCGCCACCGGCTTCTACTTCCCGGAGCAGCCCGAGCCGACCTGGAACGGGGTGGACCCGCGCGGCGTGGACGTGGTGCTCGCCGAGCTGGCCGCGCCGAGCGCGCGGTCCCGCATTCCCGCCGTCGCCCTCGGGAGCTGGCGCGCGGCGGCGGCGGCGCTCGGCTTCGCCGTCCCCGGCGCCGAGCCGCCGATCCTCGCCTTCGCGGTGCCCTCGCGGAAGGGGCCGGTGGCGACGCTGGACGGCGCGCCCGTGCCCCTGTCGCCGGCGCTGGCGACCTGGTACCTGGCCCTCGCCCTGGCCCGCCGCGCCGGGGACGGCTGGGTGGCGGCCGACGACCTCGCCCCGCTTCGCGCCGCCCTCGACCACGTGCGGGATCGCTGCGGCCAGCCCGTATGGCACCCCGACACGCCGCTGTTCAAGGCCATCGTGGCGAAGGCGCCCCTCGAGGACATCGACGAAGCCCTGCGAAAGTTGCGCCGGGACCTCCGTCACCGGCTGCGGACCTGGTGCGCGGCCCACGGGGTCGCCCACGCCGACCTCGTCGTCCCGCGGCTGCGGCGGCGCTGGGGCGGCGGCGACCAGCGCCTCGCCCTGCCGCCCTCGCGCATTCGCATCGAGGGGCTTCCGCCGGTCACGTGACGGATCCGGCGCGGCGGCGCCCGCCGGCCTACCTCCCGGACAGGAGGTGGTTCATGGCGACCCGCGATTCCCACGACCCGGTCGGTACGTCCTTCGAGGAGCGCTGCGCGCGCGCCTTCCTCGGCCTCGCCCTCGGCGACGCCTTCGGGCGCCCCCTGGAGTTCCTCGGCGTCCGGGCGGCGCGCACCGCCCCGGTGGACCGGCGACCCGGGGCCTTCCGCTGGACCGACGACACGCACATGGCCCTCTACCTGGCCGAGGCGGTCCTCGCGTCGCCGCCGGGCCCCCTCGACGCCGACGCCTTCGGGACGCGGGTGGGGGAGCGCTTCTCGGCCTGGCTCGACGACCCCCTCACCCCCACCACGGCGCCGGGCAACACCTGCCTGGCCGGGGCGCGGGCCTGGCGGCGTACCCGCGACTGGCGCACGAGCGGGGTCGCCCGATCCGACGGCTGCGGGGCGGTGATGCGCGTGGCGCCGCTGCCGATGGCCCTCGACGGCGAGGACCTGCGCCGGGCCGCGGTCGTGCAGGCGCGCCTCACCCACGGCCACCCCAACGCCGCCGCCGCCGCGGTGGCCGCCGTGGTCCTCACCCGCCGGCTCCTCGACGGCGCCCCCCTCGACGGGGAGCGGGTGCGGGAGGCCGTCGCCGCCCTCGACGCGGACGGGCTGGACCCCGAGGGCGCCGTGCGCCGCGCCCTCGGCGACGCCCTGGCCCTCGCCGGGGAGGACGCGCCCTGGCTCGACGAGGCCGCCGTCCACCCGGGCGACGGGGGCTGGCGCTCGCCCTCGGCGGTGGGGCTCGCCCTCGCGGCGGCCCTGCGCTGGCGGGAGGACCCCGCCCTCGCCGTGGAAAAGGCGGCCCGCATCGGCGGGGACAGCGACAGCGTCGCCGCCCTCTGCGGCATGTTCCTCGGGGCGGCCGGCGCCGCCTTCCCGGCCGCCTGGATCGCCGCCCTCCCGGAGCGGGAGCGCATCGCCTCGCTCGCCCGGCGCCTCGCCTCGCGCGGGTGAGGCGCGCCGGGCTCGCCCGGCGGTGCAGGAAACGACGCGGGCCCCGCGAGGGGGCCCGGTTTCGCCACCGAGATCCGCGACTACCG
>WGAH01000260.1 GCA_015489145.1 Deltaproteobacteria bacterium | reverse complement strand
GTACCTGGAGGACAACGCCTGGGTTCTCGAAATCCTGCAGGGCCTCGGCTACGCCGAGGACTACGAGGGCGGCTGGTGGCGGGCCGAGGCCGAGGTGATGAAGCACTTCCTCTACGTGGAGGTGCGCGGCGACCTCGTCGAGGTCACGGTCTACCGGGACGACGGCAGCGTGTTCGAGACCTGGTCCCTGGGCACCGAGGACCCGGAGGCCGTGGACGACGACGACGACGGCTGGACCGAGGCGCAGGGGGACTGCGACGACGCCGATCCCGCCGTGCACCCGGAGGCGGACGACCCCTGCGACGGCGTCGATTCCGACTGCGACGGGGTGGACGGCGGCTGCGACACCGGTGCCGACGGGGCCGACACCGGCTCGGCCGGCTCCGGCGACGGCGGGGGGGCGGCCGGCGACGGCGGTTCCGGGGACACCGCCGCCGCGGAGGAGGGAACCGCGCGGGTCGAGCCGGCGGGCTGCGGCTGCGCGGCGACCGGGGGCCCCGGGGGCTGGTGGCTGCTGCCGGCCCTGCTGGCGGCGGTTCGGCGCCGTCGCTGATCAGCGTTCCACCGCGCCGACGGTGGGCGGCGAGGCGCGGCTCACGCCCCAGAAGTCGGTGCTCGTGAGGCTGGTGCTCGCGCCGGCCCCGACCAGCGGCGAGGCGGCTTCGGGCACCGGCGGCTCGTAGGCGGTGTCGAGCATCGGGTCGGCGGTGATCGTGCTGGCGGTGGCCGAGGCGTCGCCGTCGAAGTTGGTCGCGTTGTCGTAGAAGGCGTTGCTGTCCTGCTCGAGGGCGGTGGTGCGCCCCTCGGAGGTGGTGAGCCCCACCGTGGTCGAGCCGGTGATCACGTTGTTCACGAGGGTCCAGCTCACGTCGGCCTTGCTCGCCTGGAGCTTCACGCCGACGTCGTTGTCGGTCAGCGTGCTGTGGACCAGCGCGACCTCGCTGTTCGGGTACTTGCTGCTGCTCGCCGTGAGGTAGACGCCCCAGGCCGAGTCGTGCAGCCAGGAGTTGGCGATCGTCACGACCAGCGGGTCGTCGGAGACGCTGCCCGTGTCCTTGATGCGAACGGCGGCGTCGCCGGCCGAGGCGTCCACGCCGTCGAGGGTGACGTTCGGGTCGCCGTAGCCGTTGCGCTCGATGCGGATCGCGTCGCCGGCGGTGTTCTCGACCACCAGGTCCAGCAGCTCGATCTCGGTGGTCTGGGTGCCCGTGTCGGGGATCTCGATGCCGTCCTCGACGGTCATCGCCTGGAGCGTGGTGACGGCGGTGTGGCTGCTCGTCGAGCTGAAGGCGACGGTCAGGCCGCCGGTCACGAAGGTGTCCCACGGCGAGACGCCGATGATCTCGAGGTCCCCGGTGATCGTCGTCCCCGTGAAGGTGCCCGCGCCGAGGCAGATCGTGACCACGCTGCCGGAATCGCCCAGCGCGCTCACCGCGTCGGCGAGGGTGGGGTAGTCGCCGGGCACGGCCACGCCCGAGCAGCTCCAGGTCGGGGTGGTCTCGCCGTCGCAGTCCTCGTCGACGGCGTCGCCGTAGATCTCGCTGGCGCCGGGGTTCACGTCCGGGTCCCCGTCGTCGCAGTCCGTGTCGTCCTGCACGCGCCCCGAGGGCTCGGCGCAGCTCTCGACCGGGGTGGAGTCCGGGTCGCCGTAGCCGTCGAGGTCGGCGTCGAGATACCAGCTCGGCGCGCTGACGTCCGGGTCGTCGTCGTCGCTGAGCCCGTCGCAGTCCTCGTCGGTGTGGTCGTCGTCGCAGACCTCGGCGGCGCCGGGGTTCACGCTGGCGTCGGCGTCGTCGCAGTCGGTGGCGTCGGGGACGCCGGCGCTGCTGTCGCAGTCGCCCGGGTCGGTCTCGTCGCCGTAGCCGTCCCCGTCGGCGTCGGCGTAGTAGAGGGTGAGCCCCTCGTCCACGTCGCCGTCGCAGTCGTCGTCGGCCTCGTTGCAGCGCTCGGCGGCGCCGGGGTGGACGTCGGCGTCGGCGTCGTCGCAGTCGTCGGCGTTGTCGGCCGGGGTGTCGGCGGTGGCCTCGCAGCGGCAGGTGGCCGCGCCGGTTCCGTAGCCGTCGCCGTCGGCGTCCGCGTAGAAGTCGGCGCAGTGGTCGGCGTCCACCGCGTCGGTGCTGCCGTCGCAGTCGTCGTCGTAGGCGGTGGCGCAGTCCTCGGCGGCCACCCCGGGATTCACGCCGGGGCGGGCGTCGTCGCAGTCGGTGGCGTCGGCCACCCAGCCGGTGGTCGGGTCGCAGCGGCTGGTGGTGGTGCCGGCATCGCCGTAGCCGTCGCCGTCCACGTCGGCGTGGAAGGTGGTCATGCTGGCCGGCTCCACGTCCGGGTCGTCGTCGTCGCTGAGCCCGTCGCAGTCCTCGTCGGTGTCGGCATCGTCGCAGACCTCGACGGCCCCCGGGTTCACCGCGGCGTCCCCGTCGTCGCAGTCCCCGCCGGTGGTCACGGCGCCGGCCGGGGCGGCGCAGGCCGCGGTGGCGGTGGCGTCGTCGCCGTAGCCGTCGCCGTCGGCATCGGTGTACCAGGTGGTCGTGGTGGTGGCGTCGAGGTCGGGGTCGTCGTCGTCGGTGAGCCCGTCGCAGTCCTCGTCACCCCCGCCGCAGACCTCGGTGGCCCCGGGGTGGACCGCGGCGTCGCCGTCGTCGCAGTCGTCGGCGCTGGCGCTGCGCCCGCTGCCCGGGTCGCAGGCCCGGACCGGGCTGGCCGGGTCGCCGTGGCCGTCGCCGTCGCCGTCGGCGTAGAAGGTGGTCGTGGTGGCGGTGTCGAGGTCGGGGTCGTCGTCGTCGCTGAGCCCGTCGCAGTCCTCGTCGGTGTCGTCGGCGTCGCAGACCTCGGTGGCGCCGGGGTGCACGGCGGGATCGGCGTCGTCGCAGTCGGAGCCGTCCGTCACGGCGCCGGCGGGCCGCGCGCAGGCGTACACCGGGCTGGCCGGGTCGCCGTAGCCGTCGCCGTCGCCGTCGGCGTAGAAGGTCTCGGCGCTCGCCGGGTCGAGGTCGGGGTCGTCGTCGTCGGTGAGCCCGTCGCAGTCCTCGTCGGTGCCGGCGGCGTCGCAGACCTCGGCCGCGCCCGGGTGGATCGTGGCGTCGAGGTCGTCGCAGTCGGTGTCGTCGGCCACGTAGCCGGTGGGTTGCGCGCAGGTCTGGCGCGTGAGCACCGGGTTGCCGTAGCCGTCCTCGTCGATGTCCCGGTACCAGGTGGTGGTGGTGCTGGTGTCGAGGTCGGGGTCGTCGTCGTCGCTGAGCCCGTCGCAGTCCTCGTCGGTGCCGGCGGCGTCGCAGACCTCGACGGCGCCCGGGTGCGCCCCGGGGTCGCCGTCGTCGCAGTCGCCGGGCTCGGCGGCATACCCGCTCGGGGCGGCGCAGGCGATCGCCGCCACCGCCTCGTCGCCGTAGCCGTCCCCGTCGGCGTCGCGGTACCACGTCGCGCGGGTGTCCGGGTCGAGGTCGGGGTCGTCGTCGTCGCTGAGCCCGTCGCAGTCCTCGTCGGTGCGGTCGGGATCGCAGACCTCGACGGCGCCGGGGTGGACCTCCGGGTCGCGGTCGTCGCAGTCGCCGTCCACGGACGAGAAGCCGGCGGGCTGCTCGCAGGCGGTGGCCCACACCTCGCCGTCGCCCCAGCCGTCCCCGTCCTCGTCGGCGTAGTAGACCGCGGCGTCGGCCACGTCGGGGTCGGCCTCGTTCGCGAGGCCGTCGCAGTCCTCGTCGGTGCCCTCGGCGTCGCAGACCTCGGTGGCGTCGGGGCGCACGTCGGGGTCGCCGTCGTCGCACTCCTCGCAGGCCGCCCAGCCGTCGCCGTCGGCGTCGGTGTAGCCGGTCGAGCCGTCGCAGTTGTAGTCGTTCGGGTCGGCGCAGTCGTCCTCGGGGGCGCCGGGGTGGAAGGCCGGGTCGGCGTCGTCGCAGTCGCCGCCGCGGGTGGTGGCGTCCTCGGGTTGCAGGCAGGCGACCACCAGGTTGCTCTCGTCGCCGTAGCCGTCGCCGTCGAGGTCGGCGTACCAGGTGCGGGCGTCGGCGGCGTCGGCCCCGTCGGCCTCGCCGTCGCAGTCGTCGTCCTTGCCGTTGCAGGTCTCGGTGGCCCCCGGGTGCACGGCCGGGTCGGCGTCGTCGCAGTCGCCCTCCTCGACGGTCCAGCCGTCGGCGTCGGCGTCCTCGGCGACGGCCGAGGCCTGCTTCGAGACGGGGGCGTCGCCGTCCTCGCCGGGTTCGGCGGCGCAGGCGGCGAGCAGGGCGAGGAGCGCGACGGGACAGAAGCGGCGCATGGCGGTCTCCGGCGTCCGAAAGGGGCGCCGGGCCGGCGGCTTGAGGCCCGGGGATCAGCCCGCGGTCAGGTGCAGGGTGCGCCCGTGGTCGGCGGGGCCGAGGGCGAGGAGGCGCGCGGCGGCGGAGGCCGGGTCGGCGTCGTCGGAAAGGCGGGCGGCGCAGACGATGACGCCGGGGGCGGCGAGGCCCTCGGCGGTCACCTCGTCCGCGAGGGCGGTGGCGAGGGCGTCGAGGGCCCCCCGCACCGCGGCGGCGACGCTCGCGCCGGGCCCGCCGGGGCGGTCGGCGCCGAGGACGACGGCGCCGGAGCCGGCGTCGAGCATGGCCGGCAGCAGGTGCCGCACGAGGTTGAAGGCGCCGCGCAGGTGCCGGTCGAGGAGGAAGTCCACCTCGTCGGGGAACAGGCGCCAGGCGGCGTCGGCGCGGTGGGCGGGGGAGGCCGCCACCACGAGCAGGCGCGGCGGTCCCCCGGCGAGCACCGACTCGGCCCAGGCCTGCGCCTGGAGGTCGTCGGCGAGGTCCACGGCGTCGAAGGCGCGCTCCCGGCCCGACTCGGCGCGCAGGGCGAGGGCGTCGGCCCACCGCTCGACGGCGGCCCGCAGGGGGTGGCCGGTCGCGGCGAGGTGCAGGGCCAGGGCGCGGGGCAGGCCGGCGTCGGCGCCGGCGAGGACGATGGGGCGGTCGGACATGGGCGCCTCGGGGCGGCCGGGGGCTACCAGGGCAGGGGAATCGGCTCCAGGGCCACCGCCTCGACGGCCGGCGAGGCGTCGCCGAGGATGACGAAGCGCTCGAACAGCCCGCGCAGGTCGGCGTAGGCCTGGTCGACCCGGGCGACGTCGGCGTCGTCGCGGGCCTGGGCGAGCTCGACGACGAGGCCCTCGAGGGCGATGCGGATCAGCACGGCCATGCGGTCGGGAGGGATGGCGAGCTTGCCGAGGTCTTCGGCGAAGACGGCGCGAATCGCCTCCTCGAGCAGGGCGGTGGACTCGGCGTAGAAGCGCTCGAGGCGCTTGCGGACGCTGGCGTGGGGGCTGGCGAGGGTCTCGACCACCGCCGGCGCGCCGGCCCGCAGCTCGCGAATCGCGAGCCACATCGCGTCGAGGGCCTCGAGGGCGTTGGCGAGGCCGCGCTCGCCGCGGCTGGCCCGCTCGGTGAACCGCCGGTGCAGCTCCCGCCAGGTCGCCTGCTGGGCCTCGATGAGGAGGTGGTCGCGAATCGGCGCGGCGGCCTGCTCGCGCAGCCGGGTGCGCGCCAGCAGGGAGGTGGCGCGGCCGAGGGCGCGCTGGAGGCGGTCGCGGGAGGAGGAGGCCGGCATCGGGATCTCCGGGTATCCCGTCCCGGCGCGGACCGGGAGCGCCGACATTTGGGGGGGAGCGGCCGAGGAGCGGCGAGGCGGCTCCATCGCCCGCCGTGTTAGCCCGCCGCCGATGCTCTACCGCCGGACCTTCGTCGAGGCCGTCGCCTTCGAGGTGCCCTCCACCGTCGTCACCACCGCCTCCATCGAGGCGGCCCTCGGCGGGCTCTATTCCCGCCTCGGCATCGTGCGCGGGGCGCTGGCGGCGCTCACCGGGGTGGCCGCCCGGCGCTTCTGGGACCCGGGGGTCCAGCCCTCCGACGCCGCCACCCTCGCGGCGGAGCGCCTGCTCGGGGAGTCCGGTTTTCCCCGCGACGAGCTGGGGGTGCTCGTCAGCACCTCCGTGTCCAAGGACTTCCTCGAGCCCTCGGTCGCCAGCCTGGTCCACGGCAACCTCGGCCTCGGGCCCGGCTGCCTGAACTTCGACGTCGGCAATGCCTGCCTGGGCTTCCTCAGCGGCATGGCGGTGGTCGCCAACATGATCGAGGTCGGCCAGGTGCGCGCCGGCCTCGTCGTCGCCGGCGAGAGCAGCCGCACGGTCACCGAGGCCACGATTCGCCGGCTCCAGCAGCCCGGGGTGGACTTCCCGACCTTTCGCGACAACCTCGCCACCCTCACCCTGGGCTCCGGGGCGGTCGCGATGCTGCTCGTCGACGAGGCCCTCGCCCGGGAGGGCCACCGGCTGCTCGGCGGGGTGGCCGACGCCGCCACCGCCTTCAACCGCCTCTGCGTCGGCACCGAGACGGGCATGCGAACCGACCCGACCACCCTGCTCCAGGAGGGGGTCAAGCTGGCGACGCGCACCTGGGCGCGGGCGAAGCGCGCCTTCGACTGGGAGGTGGAGGACGTCGCCGAGTTCGCGATGCACCAGGTCGGCCGGGCCAACCACGACACGGTGATCGAGGCGCTCGGCCTCCCCGACGAGCGCGCCCTGCGCGTCTACCCCGACCACGGCAACGTCGGCGCCGCCGGGGTGCCGCTCACCCTGGCCCGGGCCGTGGGGCTCGGCCGCGTGCAGCCCGGCGACACCGTGGCCCTCATGGGCATCGGCAGCGGGCTGAACTGCCAGGTGATGGGGCTGGCCTGGTGACGGTTCCCCGGTGACGATCCGGGGACAACTCCCCCCCGCATGACGCAGTTTTCGCCGCCGGTGGCTCTCTCCGGGTGCCGGGGGACGGGTCCCCGGCCCCGAGGTCCCGCATGAGCAAGCCCACCCTGCCCATCGACGACGAGTACCGCTACGGGTTCACCACCGACGTCGAGCAGGACATCCTGCCTCCCGGCCTGAACGAGGACGTGATCCGGGCGATCTCCCGCAAGAAGGAGGAGCCGGACTTCCTGCTGGAGTGGCGGCTCAAGGCCTACCGCGCCTGGCGGGAGATGGAGGAGCCCCACTGGGCCCAGCTTCGCATGGAGCCCATCGACTACCAGGCGATCAGCTACTTCGCCGCGCCCAGGCGCGAGCGGGTCAAGAGCATGGAGGAGGTCGACCCGATGATCCGGGAGACCTTCCAGAAGCTCGGCATTCCGCTCGAGGAGCAGAAGGTGCTCGCCGGGGTGGCGGTGGACGCGGTCTTCGACAGCGTGAGCGTCGCGACCACCTTCAAGGAGAAGCTCGCCGAGTACGGGGTGATCTTCTCGTCGTTTTCGGAGGCGGCCCGCGAACACCCCGACCTGGTGCGGAAGTACCTCGGCACCGTGGTCTCCTACCGCGACAACTTCTTCGCCGCCCTCAACGCCGCCGTCTTCAGCGACGGTTCCTTCGTCTACGTGCCGCCGGGCGTGCGGTGCCCGATCGACCTGTCGACCTACTTCCGCATCAACGCCCTCAACACCGGGCAGTTCGAGCGCACCCTCATCATCGCCGACGAGGGCGCCTCGGTGAGCTACCTCGAGGGCTGCACCGCCCCCCGGCGCGACACCAACCAGCTCCACGCCGCCGTCGTCGAGCTCATCGCCCGCGACCGGGCGACGATCAAGTACTCGACGGTGCAGAACTGGTACCCGGGCGACGCCGAGGGCCGCGGCGGCATCTACAACCTCGTCACCAAGCGCGGGCGCGTGGGCACCGACGCGCGCATCTCGTGGACGCAGGTCGAGACGGGCTCGGCCGTGACCTGGAAGTACCCGAGCTGCATCCTCGAGGGCGACCGGGCGGTGGGCGAGTTCTACTCCGTGGCGGTCACCAACCACCACCAGCAGGCCGACACCGGCACCAAGATGATCCACCTCGGCCGCGACACCTCGAGCACGATCATCTCCAAGGGCATCTCGGCGGGCCAGAGCGACAACGCCTACCGCGGCCAGGTCTACGTCGGCCGCAAGGCCCGCAACGCCCGCAACTACACCCAGTGCGACTCGTTGCTCATCGGCGGCGGGTGCGGCGCCCACACCTTCCCCTACATCGACGTCCACCACGCCAGCGCCACCGTCGAGCACGAGGCCTCGACCACGCGCATCGGCGAGGACCAGCTCTTCTACCTGCGGCAGCGCGGGCTCTCGACGGACGACGCCGTGGGCATGGTCGTCAACGGCTTCGCCCACGAGGTGATGAAGGAACTCCCGATGGAGTTCGCCGTCGAGGCGCGCAAGCTGCTCGGGATCACCCTCGAGGGCGCCGTCGGCTGAGGCGCCGGAGGAACGCATGCTCACGATTCGCAACCTGCACGCATCGGTCGAGGACACCGAGATCATCCGGGGGCTGGACCTCGAGGTCGGGGCCGGCGAGGTCCACGCGATCATGGGGCCCAACGGCGCCGGCAAGTCCACCCTGGCCCGGGTGCTCGCCGGGCACGAGGACTACCGGGTCACCGAGGGCGAGATCCGCTTCCTCGGCCGGGACCTGCTGGCGATGAACGTCGAGGCGCGCGCCCGGGAGGGGATCTTCCTGTCCTTCCAGCAGCCCGTCGAGATCCCGGGGGTCAACACCGCCCAGTTCATGCTCGCCGCGGTCAACGCCATTCGCGCGCACCGGGGGCTGGAGCCGCTCGACGGCCGGGGCTTCTTCGCGCTGGCCCGCGAGAAGCTCGCCCTGGTGGGCATGGATCCCTCCTTCCTGAAGCGCAACCTCAACGAGGGCTTCTCCGGCGGCGAGAAGAAGCGCAACGAGATCTTCCAGATGGCGATGCTCGAGCCGCGCCTCGCCGTGCTCGACGAGACGGACTCGGGGCTGGACGTCGACGCGCTGCGCGTCATCGCGCGGGGGGTCGAGTCGCTGCGCGCGCCGGAGCGGTCCATGCTCGTGATCACCCACCACCAGAAGCTGCTCGACCACCTGGTGCCCGACCGGGTGCACGTGCTGCGGGACGGGCGCATCGTCGCCTCGGGCGGGCCGGAGCTGGCGCGGCGCATCGACGCCGAGGGCTACGGCTGGATCGAGGAGGCCTGAGATGGCGCTCGACTGGCTGGGAGCGGTGCCCGAGGGGGGCCCGGAAGGGCTGCGGGCGCGGCGGGCGGCGGCGGTCGCCCACCTCGCCGAGCACGGCCTTCCCGGGCGGAAGGACGAGGCCTGGCGGGACACGCCGCGGCGGGCGATCCTCGCCGGGCGGCCCGGGGCGCCGCGGCCGGTGGAGGTGCCGGTCCTCGCCGGCGTGACGCGCGTGGTGGTGGGCGAGGATGCCGGCGGGGCGGGCGCCTCGTGGCTGCGGCCCTGGCGCGGGGCGCCTCCC
The DNA here is from genome assembly GCA_015489145.1 of Deltaproteobacteria bacterium. Classification (GTDB taxonomy): domain Bacteria; phylum Myxococcota_A; class UBA796; order UBA796; family UBA2385; genus S143-5. The sequence goes on along the minus strand of WGAH01000260.1, from coordinate 984 downwards.
GCCGGCCTGTTCGACGAGGCGACGCCCGAGGCGCCGGTGGAGCCGGGGGTCGAGGCGGTCAACCTCGCGCTGGCCGCCGCCGGCGTGGACGTGGACCTGCCGGCGGGAACCGACGGCGGGGTGCTGCACCTGGCCCACGCCGGGGTGGCGGCGCGGCACCGCCTGCGCCTCGGCGCCGGGTCGCGGCTCGTCGTGGTGGAGCACCACCTCGGCGGCGGCGGGCTCCGCTCCGCGGTGAGCCGGGTCGAGGTGGGCGAGGGGGCCGCGCTCACCTGGTTGCAGCTCGTCGACCTCGACGCCGGCACGCACCTGCTCGGTCGCGTGGCGGCGGCGGTGGCGGCGGGCGGGCGCCTCGTCGCGCGGTCGCTGCTCCTCGGCGGTGGCCTGCTGCGCGCCGAGTTCCCGGTGACCCTCGCCGGGGCGGAGGCGGCGGCCGACCTCGGCGGCGTCGGGATCGCCGGCGGCGACGACGCTCGCGACCACCTCACCCTGGTCGAGCACCGCGGCGACCGCACCCGCAGCGAGCAGCGCTTCCGCTACGTCCTCGACGAGCGCGCGCGGGGCGTGTTCAACGGGCTCGTGCGCGTCGTGCCGGGGGTGGCGGGCATCGAGGCCCACCAGGGCGCCCGGGGCATCCTGCTGTCCGACGAGGCCGAGGTGCACCACCGCCCGCAGCTCGAGATCCGCGCCGACGAGGTGGCCTGCACCCACGGCGCGGCCATCGGCGGCCTCGACGAGGAGGCCCTGTTCTTCCTGCGGGCGCGCGGCCTGTCCGCCGAGGACGCCGCGCGGCTCGTCCTGCGAGGCTTCGCGTTCGAGGTCCTCGACGGCTGGCCCGAGGACGCCGGACGCGCGTGGGCCGAGGCGGCCCTGGGTCGTCGGCTCGGCCAGGGAGGATCGTGATGGTGGTGCGCGACGCGATTCGAAAGGTGGCGCGCCGGCTGGTGCGCGGCGACGACCCGAAGGTGGGCCCCGGCGGGCGGG
>WGAH01000259.1 GCA_015489145.1 Deltaproteobacteria bacterium | reverse complement strand
GGCCTGGCTGGGGCGGGGCACGGTGGGGGTGGACCTCCTCGGCGGCGAGACCCTCGACCTCACCCTGGGCCTGTTCGCCGGCTTCGCCGGCAACGCCGCGGGCCCCTGGATCCGCACCAGCACCACCGACCCGACCTACGGCTTCGAGCTGGGGCTCGGCGCCCGCATCGGTCCGGTCCGGCTGCGCTACCGCCACCTCGACGGCCTTCGCGGTCCCCTGCGGGATCGCCTGTCCGAAAACGAGTTCCGGGCGGGAGCCGGCTTCCTGGGCGGGACCGAGCTGTTCGGCCAGCTCGTCAACTTCAACCCGGGCGAGGAGCTCCACGTCTACGGCGTCGGGGTCGGCATCGGCGTGGACTTCTGAGCCCGGCCGGCCGCGGCGTTCAGCCGCCCAGGCCCTCGGCGGCGGCGCGCTCGCGGAAGCGCGCGACCACCGCGTCGCCGACGACGGAGCAGGGCGCCGCCGCCTCCTCGCCGACGAGGTCGTAGGTGAGGGGCCGGCCGGCGACGAGCAGGTCCTCGACGCTGGCCTCGAGGAGGGCGGCGGCCCGGGCGAGGGCGGCGTGCCCGCGGCGGTCGGCCCACCAGGCGAGGCCCTCCTTGATCGCGAGGATCATCGCGAAGGGGTTGGCGCGATCCTTGCCGGCGTGGCGGGGGGCGGAGCCGTGAATCGGCTCGAACATCGCGTGCTCGTCGCCGATGTTGCAGCCGACCGCCATGCCCATCCCGCCCTGGAGCACGCTGGCGAGGTCGGTCACGATGTCGCCGAACATGTTGGTGGTGACGACGACGTCGTACCACTCGGGGCGCTGCACGAGCCACTGGGTGTAGGCGTCGATGATCGCGGTCTCGGCCTCGACGTCGGGGTAGTCGCGGGCGACCTCGAAGAACACGTCCCGGAAGAAGCGGCAGCCCTCGAGCACGTTGTCCTTGACCAGCGCGGTGACGCGCTTCCTGCCGTCGCCCGGCGCCCCGTGGCCCCGCCGTCGGCTGGCCTCGAAGGCGTAGCGGATCACCCGCTCGCTGTTGTCGCGGGTGATGACCCGGGTGTCGGTGGCGACCCGGTCGAGGCCGCCGCTGGCCACGCGGCCGCCGATGCCGGTGTACAGGCCCTCGGTGTTCTCGCGGACGAACAGGATGTCGACCTTGTCGGCGTCCCAGACCTGCACGTGGCGGCCGTGGATCTTGTGGCGCACCCCGCGGAAGAGCTTGACCGGCCGGACGTTGGCGTAGAGCTCGAGGCGGGTGCGGTTGCCGATCACCGGGGAGTAGCCGGCCATCTTGCCGTCGGCCATCGTGACGGGCCCGCCGGTTTCGGGGTCGGGCCAGCCCACCGCTCCCAGGAACACGATGTCGGCCTGCTCGCAGCGCTCGGCGGCGCCTTCCGGCCAGTCCCGGCCGTGTTCGAGGTAGTACTTTCCGCCGCAGGGGATCTCCTCGATGCGGGCTTCCAGGCCGGCGGCGGCCAGGGCGGCCTCGAGCGCCTTGCGGCCCTCGCGCGTCACCTCGACGCCGATGCCGTCGCCGGGGAGCAGGACGATGTCCAGGGGTCGGGTCATGGGGTCTCCTCGGGAAAGGGGGCCACGTAGCACGCTGGGGCCCGGGCGCGCCCGCGGGGGCTAGTCCTGGTCCCCGTCGGCGTCATCCTCGTCGGTGGCGCGCTCGATGTCGGCGGCGAGACGGCGGGCGGCGGCGAGGCTCGCCGGGCTGCCGCGAAGCACGACGACCTCGCCGGCGGTGGCGGCGCCGTCGCCGGGGAGGGCGGCGGTGGCGCACCAGGCGGAGGCGAACTCGGCGGCCGGGACGCCCTCGGGCGGGAGCAGGACCAGGGTCGCCGCCGGGTCGGCGCCGGGGCGCTCGACGCGGAGCAGGCCGTCGTCGAAGCGGACGGCGAGGCCGTGGTCGCGGGTGAGGAGGTCGAGGATCTCGGCGAGGCTCGCGTCCTGGAGCACGACCGTCACCGGCAGGTCGCCGAGGCCGGGGTCCAGGCTGAGGTCGAGGCGCGCGGCGCGGGAAATGCCCACGAGCACGCTGGTGAGCGGGGCCTCCTCGGCCTCGACGGCCAGGCGAAGCTCGGCAGCGCGGGCGTCGAACCAGGCCTGGGGATCGGCCGGGGCGGCGACCTCGGCGCTCCCGGACGGGGCCCCCCAGGGGTTCGACGCCGGGGCGCCCGCGGGCAGCCCCCACGGGTTCGGCTTCGACGGGGCCGGGACCGCGCCGGGGTGGCGCCAGTCCGGCGGGCTGCCCGACAGGCGGCGCACCGAGAGCATCCGGGCGCCCTCGACCTCCCGGGGGAGGGGCGAGGTGGCGCGACAGGCGTAGGGGCCGCCGGCGTCGGCCAGCCGGAAGGACGAGTGGACGACGGGGACGCAGCCGGTG